>JAYTQD010000536.1:0-1070 GCA_043746935.1 Acidobacteriaceae bacterium
GCCATGGTATGCCGCGCCAGCAGCGGCCCTTCGGCCCCAGAAGTGGGCGCGCGCATGTACATCCGCTCCGGCATCACCGCCGAAAGCATGCGCACGCGCCAGACCTTGCGCTGCGACCGCGCCTCCACCGACCCGCGCGTCAATCAGGAAAGCTGCAAAGCTCTCGGCATCGAGTCCGTCATGGTCATGCCTCTGATCCTGGAACGGAACGTGGTGGGCATGTTCGAACTGTTCGGCTCGAAACCCTCGGCCTTCGCTGAACGCGATGCTACAACTCTGCGCGCCGCCTTTCCCCAAGTTGAGTCCGGACTCCGCGAAGCCGTGGTCTCCGGTATGCCGTTGGGACGCATCCCCTGGGCCGAGGAAGCCCCTGCCCCGGTACACGCCTCAGTGGACATCGCCGCGGATATCCCTATCGACACCCCACTCGACATCGCCATGGAAATCGCCATGGAAGCGAACGACGAGACGAATGCGACGGGTGACATTCCAGACGCGCCCGCCATCACCCTCAAAATTCCCGTCGCCTTCCCCATCGACTCATTCAGAAAAGCGGAAGCGCAGGAAAACAAAGAACGAGAGGCACGGGAAAACCAGGAAGTGCCGGCTTTTTTGGCGCGCCTCGCCGATGAAGCCAGACCCGCGGCCAACCGGACCTGGAGCCAGTGGTTTCGTCCTCAGTGGTAATTGGCGCAGCAACGCTCGGGTTATGCCGAAGATTGCTTTTGCAAGCTTGACAAACGTCGTCTAACTGCTTACATTCCGAATAACTTCTACACGATTTAGACTCGGAGTGCCTCAGGATGCAGGACATGAAAAACGTCTACGAAGTTTTACGGCAAAAGGAAATGGAATTGGCGCGTCTCGAGAAGGAAGTCGAGGCGTTACGTCTCGTAGCTCCACTCCTTTCGGAAGAGAAAGAGTCCGCCGACACCTCCAAGACCAGCTTCGGATTGGGCCAGCAGCCCATCCGAATTCCGCAGCCAGCCGTCGCGGCCGCCCCGGTACAAGCAGCCAGGGCAGCGGGCTGGGAAGAAACTGCCAAGCGCTGGCCCTAGAAGGCGCGGCGG
>JAYTQD010000537.1:0-8218 GCA_043746935.1 Acidobacteriaceae bacterium
TGCAAGGCGGAGACGTCGCCGCCATCGACGACCCCATACGCCTCCCTCGCGCAAAACACCAGCTCGTCGTCGCCAGCCAGAAATCCGGCTATATCACCACCATGCAATGCGAAGCCGTCGGCACAGCTTGTGTGGTTTTAGGCGGAGGCCGCGAAAAAAAGGAAGACTCCGTCGATCCAGCTGTAGGCATCGTGCTCCACCATAAAGTCGGCGATCAGGTCGCATCCGGCGAACCACTCTGCACCATTCATTTCAGTAATGAAACTAAAGCCGCCGCCGCCACCAAGCTCCTCGAAGACAGCTACCAGATTGGCGACACCCCGCCACGCAAACAGCAACTCGTACACCGCGTCATTCAAAACGCCACGGAAGGGAAGTAAGCGATGGAGCGATTCACCGGACTTCTAGGCCTGCTCACCATGTTAGGCCTAGCCTATGTGTTTTCCACCAACCGCCGCGCCATCCGCGGGAAGACGGTCGCCTGGGGTCTCGGCCTGCAATTTGTCTTTGCCGTCTTCGTGTTGCGCGTCGATTTCGGCCGCCGTATGTTTCAACTCGCCGGAGATGGCGTTAACAAACTCCTCAGTTTTTCCTACGTCGGCTCCGAATTCGTTTTCGGAGACCTCGGCAAACAAACTTCGCATCTCGGTTTCTATTTTGCGTTTCAAGTTCTACCTACGGTCATCTTCATCGCCGCGTTCTTCGCCGTCCTCTACCACTACGGCGTTATGCAGGTCATCATCAAGCTCTTCGCCCAAGTCATGACGCGCGTCATGGGCGCCAGCGGCGCAGAGTCTCTCAACGTTGCCGCCAGCATTTTCATGGGCCAAACTGAAGCCCCGCTCACCATCCGTCCGTATTTGCCCGACCTCACCAACTCGGAACTAATGACCATCATGACCAGCGGCATGGCCCACGTTTCCGGCGGAATCATGGCCGCCTACATCGCCTTCGGCATTGAGCCGAAGCATTTGTTAAGCGCAGTCATCATGACCGCCCCAGGCACAATTCTGATTTCAAAAATGCTAGTCCCGGAAACCGAGCAGCCAAAAACCGCAGGCCGCGTAGTCATGAGCGAAGAAGAAGAGGCCGCCCGAAAGAAGGAAAGCGTCCTCAGCGCCGTCGCCCGCGGCACCACCGATGGCCTCAACCTCGCCCTCAACATGGCCGCCATGCTCATTTCGTTCCTTGCCTTGATCGCTCTCATGGACGGAATTCTCCTCGGCCTCCACAACGGTTTCACCCACTTCGGCGTTTCCTGGTTCCCAGCCAGTCTCGAAAGCATCATCGGACGCCTCTTCGCCCCCATAGCATGGCTCATCGGTATCCCCATGCACGACTGCGTCCGCGTCGGCGACCTTCTCGGCACCCGCATGGTGCTCAACGAACTGGTAGCCTATTCCAAACTCGGAGCACAGAGAGCGCTGCTCGACCCGCGCTCTTTCACTATCGCCACCTTCGCTCTCTGCGGCTTCGCCAACCTAAGCTGTATCGGCATCCAAATCGGCGGCATCGGCGCACTCGCGCCCAACCGCAAAGCCGATATGGCACGCCTAGGCGTTCGTGCCATGCTCGCTGGCACAATGGCAAATCTGATGTCGGCCTCGATAGCTGGCATGTTGCTCTACTAGAACAATTTCAGATACACACGATCTGGTCGCCTATGTGGGTGCCCCCGTCCTTGTCGCGTTCTTTGCGACAGGGCGGGGATTTTCAACGAACCAAGTCGTGCCCATTCCACATGGGCTTATTTCTTTCCTGTGCGAAGCCGCTCCGCCTCCCGCCGTTCCTGCAGCGCAAGCCCAGCTCTCCCTGTCACCCCATAAATCTCGGCCATCCCCAAATGCGGCGACGCTTCTTGCGGTTTCAGTTTCGCCGCCTCCGCAAAATAACGAAGCCCCTCCGCATACTCTTTGGCGTTCTGACTCTTCCGCCCCAACCCTAGCGTCGTCAGAAACAGCAAATCCCCAGTTCCAGAATCCTGCGGATTGAGCTGGTGAGCGTGACGCAGCACCGGATACGCCTCCAGATCTTCTCCCAACTTCGCCAACACCGCGCCATACAAAGCATTCAGTTGAAACAAATCCGGCCAACGCCCCACAGCCTTCGCCAAAGGCGCACGCGCCTCCTCAGCCCGATTTATTTGAAAATAGACCAACGCCAAGTTGTACTGGCTCTGCGGCGATTCCGGCTCCAGCTCCGCAGCCCGCTGCAAAGGCTTCAGCGCGGCCTCTAGATCTCCGTGCTGCCCATAGATCGTGCCCAATGCCGTCAGCTTCGCCGCATCGTTCACATCGAACATCTGATCGCACAGCGCATGCGCCTCCTCCCGTGGTCCCTGATCGAGTTTCTGCGCGCACTCCAAACGCAGCTCGCTCTCCTGATTGCCGCGCCGCCGCATCTCTTCCGAAAGCTGCAACGTTTCTCGCGCTTCCTCCTCATGCCCTGTTTTGCGATACACCTGTGCCAACTGATATGGAACGCGCGCATCTTGCGGCGTCGCCTTCAGCGCCTCCTTCAACGACTTTTCGGCATCCCCAAAATCGCCCTGCTGGAAATAGGCAAACCCAAGATAGTACGCAGTATCCGCAAACGGAGGCTTTTGCGCCGCCTTGCTCAAATTTCCAATCGCCCCAGCAAACTTGCGCTCTTCCAGATCCAGCCGCCCCAAGTAATACAAAATGTTGGCATGCTCGCCCACTTCGCGGCGCACAGTTTCAAATTCCCGTCGCGCCGCCGCGCCGTCATGCAGCTCAAACAGCGCCACCGCTAACGGGAACCGTGCCCGCAAAGTAAGCTTCGGATCCAGCCCCAGCGCCGCCCGAAATTCCGCCGCCGCCACCCCGTAGCTATCCTGCTTCAGTGCGTCATACCCCTTGCCCAGATGCGATTCCAAGGTCTCGTCCGGCGGTTTCACCGTGTGTTTTATTAGAGCACTCGCCTGGCCAGCCGCGAACAAGGGAAGCGCAACTGCCAGCCAGGTGAGGCACACGCTAAGTTTTCGGGAAGCAATCAAGTCGGTCTCCGCAATCAAGTCTAGATGAATCGGCCACTCCAACGAATGGGTTGCCCCGTCCTTGTCGCGTTCTTCAGCGTCAGAGCCTGCCCTGAGAGGTTGTGACTTTATTCACGCTTGGCCATTTTGGGGATACATAAGTCTTTTACTTTCAGCATCGGTCGTTGAGAGGAATTAAAAAAGTCACACACTCTGAGCGAAGCCGCAGGGGCGGGGTTTCAGCAAGATAACTTTTGGGCGGCGCAGGGCTTCAGCCCTGCGATAACAGTTTTGTTTTGATCAACGGCTTCAGCCGCTGAGGTAAGGGTTCAGCTCAAAAGCAAGTTTCCTCCGCTCTGTGCTTTAATCAATCCGTGAAGATTGCCATCGATGTCCGCCGCGTCTCCGATTTCGGCATCGGCACCTATATCCGGAACGTAGTCCGAACTCTCGGTCGGCTGGATCAGGACAACGAATACCTTCTCATTGGTTCGCCGGAAAGCGTTCGCGAGATCGGTGTTCTTCCCAGCAATATTCGCAATGTTCCTCTGTCACGCCCTGAGCTTTCGCTCTCCGGATGGATGGAGTTTCGCAAGGCCGTACGGCAAAACCATTGCGATCTTGTACACATTCCGCACTTATTTTGGCTGCCGCGCGGTTTGCCCTGCCCTTATGTTGTGACGGTCCACGATGTTCTCGAGCACCTGGCACTGGCCCACGGCAAGTCGGGGTTGAAACGCTTCTGGCTCTTCCAGTTCACGCGTCGCGCTCTGGAGCGCGCTGCCCGCATTATCGCCGTCTCGCAGTTTACCCGCCAGGAAGTCCAGCAGCTATTTGGGATTCGCCAGAGCAAAATCGACGTGGCCTACAACGCTTTGGACGAACGTTTTCTACACGGCCACGCCACCGATGCGGAAAAGCTCATCATCGCCGAGCGCTACCAGGTGAACTATCCGTTTCTGCTCTACGTCGGGCGTGTCAGCGCGCACAAAAATGTTGTCCGCATCATCGAGGCATTTTCCGCGCTAAAAACCGAGCTCGCCAAGGAAAGTCAATATCCCGACCTCAAGCTCATCATCATTGGCGATGACGTCTCTGGCCATCCCGACTTACGCCGCACCGTGCGCCGCAGCGGTGTTGATAAAGACGTGCGTTTCCTCGGATTCGTTCCCATCGACATCCTCAGAATTTTTTACGACGCCGCCAAAGTGTTTGTCTTTCCGTCGTTGTACGAAGGCTTCGGCTTGCCGCCGCTCGAAGCGATGGCGCACGGCACTCCCGTCGTAACTTCGAATACTTCGTCGCTACCCGAAGTCGTTGGCGACGCAGCCGTTTTAGTGAACCCCGAAAACGTTTTCGAAATCATGCGCGGCTTGCACACCGCGCTCCTCGACCCGATCCTGCGTAGCCAGATGAAGCAGCGCAGCGTCGAGCAAGTCGCCAAGTTTTCCTGGGAAACCTCAGTACGCCAGTTGCTCAAAACTTACCGCAAGGCTCTGGGGACTGTCGAGACCAGGCACACGCCATTCGTCGAACGCGTCAGCTGAAAAGAGCCTGTCCTGTGCGAAGTTGAAGGGGCGGGAAGTGCCTACGCACCCTACGCCGGATAGCTCTGGCTAATATAGCTCTCCATCTCGTGAATCGTTTGTTCCTGTTTAGAAACAATCCATTTCACGATGTCCCCAATCGAAACCACCGCCAGCACCCTGTCTCCCTCCAGCACCGGCAGATGGCGGATGCGATGCTGCGTCATCAAGGCCATACATTCATCCACCGCCATGCGTGGGCTGACGTAGAGAACGGGAGACGTCATGATCTCAGCCACGGTCGTCTCTTTGGAAGATCGCCCCTTCAGCACAACCTTCCGCGCGTAGTCGCGCTCGGAAAGGATGCCGACCAGCTTCTCCTCCGACATCACCAGCAAAGCCCCAATCCCTTTGTCTGCCATTTCTTCAACAGCCGCGTACACGGACTGCTCAGGCGTCACCGACCACACCACTCCGCCCTTGGTTTTCATCACTGACCCAATGGTGTCACTCAGTTTCATAAGAACACCTCCGCCCAAGAATCTGCTCCCAGATGAGCCAGGAGTCAAGACCTGTTTTGGACAGGGCCCATTCGGCTCCTTGATGGCAGGCACCCTATAATCGCTACGCAGCTCAATTTTGCGTTCCTAAAGGACAAGACGATGCGTATCGAAACGCTGGCCGTGCGCGCGGGCGCTGAAGTCGATCCCACGACCGGAGCGGTCACTCCTCCCATTCATCTCTCCACCACGTTTGAACACGGCCCCGCCTGCGAGGAGATCCACGGCTACTCCTACATTCGCGAAAAAAATCCAACCCAGACGCGCCTCGAAGAGGCCATGACGAAGCTCGAAGGCGGCGAGACGGCGTTGGCTTTTGCTTCCGGCATGGGCGCGGCATGCGCGGTCATGCAGTCGCTGGAGCCAGGCTCGCACGTGATTTTTCCCGACGACGCCTATACCGGCTTTCGCAACCTGTACCGCGAGTTCTTGCAGCATTGGGGCATCGAATACGCAGTCGTTGATATGACGAACCACGGCGCGCTCAAAGCCGCGATGCGGCCCAATACGCGCATCGTCCTGGCGGAGACCCCGTCGAATCCGATGATGAAGATCACTGATGTCGCGGCGGTGGCGGAGATCGCGCATGCCGCGGGTGCCGAGCTGCTCGTCGACAACACCTTCGCCACGCCCATGCTGCAGAGGCCGCTGGAACTCGGCGCCGACATGGTGCTGCATTCGACGACGAAGTATTGCGGCGGACACAGCGACGTGCAGGGCGGATGCCTGGTGCTCAAATCTCGCGAGCGCTGGGCGGATAAGTTCTACCGCACGCGCATGGTGATGGGCGCGGCAGCGTCGCCATTCAATTCGTGGCTGATCCTGCGCGGACTGCGCTCGCTGGATTGCCGCATGGAGCGCCACTCTTCGAACGCCGCCAAAGTGGCTGCGGCGCTAGAGTCGTCCGGCAAAGTCGAGCGCGTCTGCTATCCAGGTTTGGCCTCGCATCCAGGCCATGACATCGCCCGCCGCCAGATGAAACTTTTTGGCGGCATGCTCTCGATCCAACTGCGGGGCGGGTACGACGAAGCCATTCGGATAGCGTCGCGTGTGAAGCTTTTCACCAACGCGACGAGCCTGGGCGGCACGGAGAGCTTGATCGAGCACCGCGCTTCGTCGGAGGGGGTAGGGACAAAGGTGCCGCAGAATCTTCTGCGCGTGTCGGTGGGGTTGGAACATGCCGACGATTTGATTGAAGATTTGATGCAGGCGCTGGGGTAGCTTGTTCCGAAAAATGTTCCACGTGGAACATTTTTCGTGGAACGTTATTTTTGCGGTTTAGTTGCAGAAAATTGCAGCTTAGGAGATGGTTTTGTGCCGGGATTTGGGCACGGGGATGAGCGGAGTGGGGGCGCCAACCCAATACTTTGATTGGACGAATCAAAGTATCTCCCGCAATCGCAGCTTCCGCGGACTCGGCAATTCGGCCCCAGGCGCGAGTGGGAGTTTTGGCAAGTACTTTAATTCGACCAATCAAAGTATCTCGGCCTGGGTGCCCCCAGGCTTTGGATCTCGCTGGCCCAACTGAGACAGAGGGTGCCCCATCCCGTGCGCACTTTGGGAAGAGCCTGCCCTGAGCGAAGGGAATGGAAGAGGGAATGTTCACAGAACAGAGCGAACAAAGTTTGTGTCAGCAGCATCGCTTCCCGCCCTTGAAAGTGCCAAGGACGGGGCACCCAAGATTCTGGTTGTGGAATGGAGATCAAAAACCGGCTGGAAGGGTCGGCCACCCGCCGACCGTCCCGTGGAGTGGCCCCCCACAGTTCATTTTCCCACGGGCATCATTACCTTGATCTCATCCAGCTTCGCAATTTTCCGTGAGACTATGATGGTTCCCATCGCTGACTGATATGACATCAAGGTTGTTTTGAACCTATAGGTTCCATCGGGCACGTGGCGTAATCCAAATCGACCGAGCTTATTGGTCGTCGTTCTTCTTATTCTCTTGTTGGTACCGGACCCCTGGATTTCGAAGAGAACATCTGGCAGAGGCCTGTTGTCTTTGTAATCAAGGAAGACATAGCCTCTCACCGACTGAACTACAAAAGGCTGTTCGATGTCGTTGATGATGTGCTCGTTCGGAGATCGAGTAAAATCGCCAACTACATCCTGAGCAGTTGCGAATGTGAGAGCGAGAATTATCGATGCGAAAGGCCAGGCTGTTTTCAAGTGGCGTTCTCCTGGGGCAAATTGGGGACAGACGGAAGTGACCCCATTTCCATTTCAGGTCCACGCTAAGCGACAAACCGAATCTGTGATTGCCTCGAATCAACGGCAGCTTTAGGAGAACGGCCTCTCCGGCGAGGTGCCAGAAGCCGCAATGTCGCCTGTTCCAGGGAAGCGACAAACTCCGCCGATCCCAGGGGCCGTCCGGCATGGGTGAACTGACGCAGCACAGCCAGTTCCGTCCCGGATTCTCCTTCGGACAGATACCGGTTCCACGTCTCTGCCGTCCATCGTTTCTCCCACAACTTCATCTCCAACCACGGCTCCGCAGCCGTTACGCCGCAGTGCGCGGTTGCGCTCGACCATCGCCACTCTGCAGCGCTCGGCACCATGCCAGCTCGCACCTGGTTCAACTCTACGTAGCGTAGCGCCGCCCAAAGATGAGAAGTGTCCAGTGGGCACGAATAAAATCGTCCCTGCCACACGTGGCCGCTGGACGACTGGCGGGCGTTCCAGTATGCCGCATAGCGCCCGTGGGTGTGCTGGAGAGCCTGAGCCAAAGCCTGCTCCGTGAGCGGAACAGCGATCAGGTGCACGTGATTCGACATCAGGCAATAGCCCAGCAACGACAAACAATACAACTCGCAATGTTGCCGCAACAATTCCAGATAGGCTAGGCGGTCGGCGTCCGTGGTAAGGATCGCTTGCCGCGCGTTGCCGCGCTGCGTAATATGATGAGGAACGTCCACTACGACAACGCGAGGCAGTCGAGCCATGGTCGGACAATACCAGAAAAAGGAGGATCTCGTGGCGAGAATATCGCGGATTCCCTCTAAATCAACGCTCAATTTCCCAAAATGGTACAGAATAATTTGGGGTCACTTCCGTCTGTATGAATGCATAAGTGAAATGAAGAAGGGTTCTCCAAGCGGCTACGATGCTGAGACGGGCGAAGAAAGCGTCCGCTCAGA
>JAYTQD010000538.1:0-3084 GCA_043746935.1 Acidobacteriaceae bacterium
GTTTGGCTGGTGATGCGGTAGCCCGCACAGGCAATCGCCATGTTTGCTGTCTGGAGTGCGGCGTTGTAAGCCGTGGCGAATCTCCGGTCGGCGGAAACGCCAGAAACAGCGGAATCGGCAAGGTCGCGGGCGATCAAGGCTCGCATGTTATCGAGTTCTTGCTTCGATGTGCTGTGTCTCTGGGCGTCTCTACTGGCTAATAATTTCGTCCAGGTCACTCGGGCCTCCTACTGCAAACTGCTTGGGCCCGTGCACAACGGCGGTGAGAAAATGGTCGCGTGCTTGCATCTTCTCACGAAACTCTTTTGGAGAGTAAACGGTGACGTTGATTTCTCTACCGAGGCGGACTTCGGTTTTGCGGAGTGCGGGAGCGAGGTTGGCGAGGCCGATTTCGCCGATGACCATGAAATCCACATCGCTGGTGGCGCGCTCACGGCCCCGGGCCATGGAACCGTAGACGAAGGCGGAACGGATCTTCTTGCGGAGTGGCTGCAGAATTTGCTCCAGGGTGGGAATCACGCCGGAGGTCTTCTCGAAAAGCTGGCGCAGATCGGGAAATACCGGAGACTGGGATTCTGCCCGGAAATAGGTACGGGTACCCTCGCGGCGATGCGCCAGAATGCCGCTGGACACAAGGGAAGCCAGCTCCCTCTGCAGGCTGGATGGGCTGGTGCCAAGCTGGTCGGCGAGTTCGGAGAGATACCACCACTTTTCGGGCTGGTTGAGGGTGGCGGCAAGCACGCCCTGCCGGACCTTTGGGAAGAGCGCCTGGAGGATCGGAGAATTACGCATATTGCGTACATTATTACGCAATATGCGTAAATGTGTCAACTGGGAAAATGCCGGGACTTTGCCCCGAGGCAGCCACAGAAGTTAAGATGGGTAGTCGTTTTCGGGTGGCCGGGTAAGCTTTGCCTATCGTTTTCGAGTTCTTCGCGTTTCGTAAAATGGATTCATGCAGGCTACTCCCCTGAGCGTCTGGCTCTTCGCCCGCGCCTAATTACGGAGCACTAACCGTATTGCACGCTGGGCCCGAAAGCGCTCATCCCGTGAGTTCTGGTGCATTTATGATTCATGGCAGTCTCTCATTTTCGCGCGCGCTCGTCCTGCCCATTTTGACTCTGGCGGGTCTTTCGGGATGCGGAGGTGGATCGGGTAGCCAGGGCAACCTCGGTCCGCCACCACCACCCCCTCCTTCACCTGTAAAGATCCTGAACTCCTACGATGGAGCATCGGGCCCGGGCTACAAGGATCACCCTGATCCTTCGGGCGCGGTGGGACCTAATCATGTCGTCGATTTTGTTGGGGCGGATTTTATTGTCCGGGACAAAGCCACGGGAAGCATCTTGCACCAGGAAACCCAAACGCAATTCTGGTCGGGCCTGGGGGTTGCGCCAGGGACTTTGAACGACCCACGCATTGTATTTGATCCGCTTTCGCAACGATGGTTTGCGGTTAACGCCGGCCCCTACATCTTTATGGCGGTTTCTAGCGATTCCAACCCGCTGAATCCGTGGCAAGGGGTGGTTGTTTCCACGATCATCCAGGGAGACCTGCTGCCCCGGGTTGGCGTGGACGTGAACGGGATCTATGTTTGCGGGTATGGTGTGGTCAACACGACCAACACTGCGAACTGCTTCGTCATGCCCAAGGCGGATGTGTTGTGGAGCGGGGCAACCAAGATCTCCCTGGCTCGTATGAAGACCTTCACCAACTTGCCGTATGAGCTGTTCCCGGCGACGGACTTTAATCCGAACAAGGCTTCGACCGATCCGGAGATTTTTCTTACCCGGCAAGGTGGACAGAACGTGAGCAGTCCAGTTCCGTTCGTGCTGCTGATGAACAAAGTGACGTGGACGGGAGCAGTACCGCAGATGAGTGCGACGATGACCATTCCCACGGCCATGATGTACGACACACCGGGGTCTGCGCCGCAGCCCAGCGGGCCGCCGATTCGGGGAGTTGAGGATCATCGACTCTTCAACGTTTTTGGCACAGGGAGCAGCGTGTTTACCGCTACAGGCTCGAATATCAACGGGCGGATCGGGATTGTTTGGTTCGAGGTCAGTGCGGCGGGCGCGATTGTGCAGCAGGGCACGATTGCGAGTCCCAACTACGACGCTCTGTTTCCGACGATAGCGGCGGATGCCAATCGAAATGTGGCGATTGGTTTCACCAAGGTATCTGCCTCGGAATTTGCTTCGTCTTACGTCGCTGTCAGACTTTCCGCTGACGCGCCCGGAACGCTACGCGCGCCAGTGCTACTCGCTTCCGGCAACGCTGCGTACCAGTGTTCTGCGAATCCGGTGGGCTGGGGCACGTACTCATCGACCGTGGTGGATCCGTCCGCTCCGCTGGTTCTTTGGACGTTCCAGGAATACGCCCATAGCTCGACCTCGTGTCAGTGGTCGACGCGATGGGTTTCGTTTTCGCTGTAGTACGGGGTAACGCGCCGAAGGTTGGCATTCAGAGCGTTCCATTAGCATGACTACGCCGGTCGATTCTATTGATGATGGTTAGAATTCCGGTAACTGCAGCCAGATCACCGATTATCCACCAGCTCCATTTGACATGAAACACTGGAGCCGCTACGACGCCGAGGGCGAAAAGTAATGCGGCTTTTAGGAACGTTCTTCTCGGTTCCTTAGCGTTGAGCAGTACGAAGAAAAGTCCCCACATGAACCCGATCGCTACGGACTGACTCCAAGGAGAGGAAAAATGGCCGTGGATCCACGGGCGAGCTAAGTCCATTGTCCCAAAGAAGCCGAAGCAGAGAAGAAATTGCCAAGGTCTGAATCCCCATTCGTCCGCGCTGCTGGACGTCATTCGCAGGCTCGATTCTGCACAACCGTGACAACGAAAGCTATTGTTGTACTGGCCTTTGAATCGGTCCAGCGGCTTGTTCTCCACTCGGGCATTGTTCTTCGATGTAACCCGGAGCGTCCAACGGCGGTTTCGCCTCCAACTGCCGTATAATAAAAGGTTAACTTAACCTCAGTGCCGGGCCAAACAGCCCCACGGACTGGAGCTTTACCCTCAAGATGGCTACCTCGGACCTCGCTGTCCGCAATCCTGGAAATTCTG
>JAYTQD010000539.1:0-8209 GCA_043746935.1 Acidobacteriaceae bacterium
GCCGGGTGCCCCGTTCTTTTTTTCGCGTTCTTTGCGAAAAAAAGGGCGGGAGTCGCAACCCCCACCCTAACAGCTCCGAGTCCTAGTGACTAAGCCGCTCTACCAAACCTCGCACCGATCCTCCGCCCTTACCATCGCCGACCCCGCTTTACACGAAAACGCTTTCTGAAACTCCGGCAGATTCGACAACGGACCGTTTACCCTGTACTTCCCAATGGGATGCGGATCGCTCTGCACCATCACGCGCTGCGTTTCGATGCGGACGGCATCGCCGCGCCACTGGCCCCAAGCGATAAAGAACTGCTGCTCTGGCGTAAATCCATCGACATTTGCCGGACGCGGCTTCCCTTCCAGCGATTTTTCATAAGCCTTGAAAGCAATCTTCGCGCCGCCCAGGTCGCCGATACTCTCGCCTAGCACAAGCTTGCCATTGTGATGCACTCCAGGCTCAATGAAGTAGCCGTCGAACTGCTTGGCCACGCAGGCGCCGCGGTCTTGAAACTTCTTCAAATCATCAGCCGTCCACCAGTTCTTCAACGCGCCCAGCTCGTCGTACTGCGAACCTTCATCGTCGAACCCGTGGCTGATCTCATGGCCGATCACTACACCAATCGCCCCATAGTTCATGGCATCCGAGGCTTTCACATCAAACGCTGGAGGCACCAGAATCCCCGCCGGGAATACGATCTCGTTGAGCAGCGGAGTGTAATAGGCGTTGGACGTAGGAGGCGTCATGCCCCAGCGGCCACGGTCCACTGGTTTTCCGATTGTGGAAAGATTGTCTTCGACGTTGAAGCGCTTTCCGGCCAATGCGTTGTTCCAATAATTGTCCCGCGTAAGAACGACGTGGCTGTAATCCTTCCAGTGATCCGGGTAGCCCACCTTCACGTTGAACGTGGCTAGCTTGGCCAACGCCCGTTTCTTGGTCTCCTCGCCCATCCAGGGCAGGGTCAGAATGTCGTCATGCATCGCAGCCAAGACGTTTTGGACCAGTTCTTTCATTCGGGCCTTGGCTTCGGGCGGGAAGTGCCGCTCGACATATTCCTTGCCGAGAGCTTCGCCGAACAGGTTGTCGGTGGATTCGGCGCAGCGTTTCCAGCGGGGTTTGAGCTCCGTGGCGCCGTTGAGGAACTTGCCGCTAAAGTCAAAATCTTCCTCGACAAAATTGGAGGACAAATCCGACGCCAAAGCGTTGAGCATCTGCCACTTCAAGTACGTTTTCCAATCGGCCAGAGGAACGCTTTGCATCTGGCGATCCACTTCGGCGAGAAATTTTGGCTCTTGCACGTTGAGGGCGACGTCTTTGGGCAGTTTCATGTGCTCAAAATAGCCGCTCCATTGCACATGCGGAGCGATCACTTGCAACTGCGCAAACGTCGTTTTGTGGTCAGTGGCTTTTGGATCGCGCAGCGAAGCCGGGTCGAGCGACGCCTGGGCGAGATGAGTTTCCATATCGAGAACCGTTTTCGCTGCCGTGGCAGCTTTGGCATCGTCCGCGCCGGCCAGCTTAAACATCTTGGCGACGTGTACAAGAAACTTGGCGCGAGCTTCCGCAAAGCGGGCTTCGGAGCCGAAGTAGTAGTCGCGCTCAGGCAAGCTAAGGCCATTCGCGGAAATATCGGCCAGAATCATAGTCGGCTCATGCGGGTCTTGCGAGCCGTTCAAAGCAAACGGAACCGTAACGCCGATGTCGTGCAGATTCGCCATGATGCGCTGGAGCGCAGCGGTATCTTTGGCGGCGTCGATCTCTGCGAGCCACGGCTCAATGGGCTTCATCCCTGCGGCGTTCACCTTAGCCTCGTCGATACAGGATCCGTAGTAGTCGCCAATCAACTGCGCAGTCGTTCCCTTGGCGGCGGATTTGTTCTGCGCGGCTTCGTCGAGGATGACCTTGATGTCATCCTTAATCGTTTCCCCGGAGCGCCAGCGGCGGCTCCAGCGTACCATCGAAGCCGGAATCGGATTCTGCGCCCGCCAGTTGCCATTGGCATACTCGAAGAAATCGGTGCACGGGTCGATGGCGCGGTTCATGTCGCTGAGCTCAAAACTTTTGAGGGAGGAACCACCCGCGTTCGTGCTGGAAGAAGACACTTCCTGCGCCGAAACCAATGCCACACTCAAAACCAGGAAAACCAAAACTTGAATCCGCATGGGAACCTCGAAGAAAGGGATAGATTGCTGGAATTTTCATCCACAATACAGCACGACCAAGCACAGAAAACGATACACCTCTCCCCTGTGTTCTGACCAACCAGAGATCACACGCGGGAGACCCGTCTTGGGTAGCAGGACCCTTTAGGTTCAACGTGGGGACGGCCGCCCTCGGCCGTCCGGCGGAGCCAAGCTCCGCAGCGGTTTCCTATGCGTGAATCGCCGGGGTGTGCCAACCGCTGATTTAGTTTCGAAACTATTTTTTCCCTGTCATCTTGAGCGCAGTCGAAAGACCCCTGTGCATTCGCCCTGACTACAGCCTCTCGACCTTTCTCACCGTGCAGCCCCCCGCATCGCTTCAGGTGTTTTCCACCAAAACCTTCTTTCAGCCGGGTGCCCCACGCAAGCCCTCTTTTGGCTTGCGTGGGGTAGTTCGGAACAGCTTTGGGGCGGCGCAAGTCCTCAGAGACCACGTGAAAACTAGGATTTTCGGAGAGCTTGTCATCCCGACCGGAGCGCTTGCTTCGCGAAGCGAAAGCAACCGCGAAGTGGAGGGACCTGCTGTTGCTAGCCGATACGTGCTTGGCATGAATTGTGCCGGGTGCCCCACGCAAGCCCTCTTTTGGCTTGCGTGGGGTAGTTCAGCCAAGGAAACACAAGGGGAGAAAGCTTTGGAAAGGGGAGAAAGCTTTTGGGCGGCGCAGGGCTTCAGCCCTGCGATCTAGGCGGTTGAAAAAGCGGCTTCAGCCGCTGCGGTAAGGTAGAAAAATACAAGTTTCGGATCAAAGCCGGGTGCCTCGTCCTTGTCGCGTTCTTTGCGACAGAGCTTGCCCTGAGCGGAGTCGAAGTGGCGGGGATATGCATTTCAATGGAGATTCCCGATTACAGGCTACGCGTGAACCGCGCTCATCCGCTTAAGGGTCGGAAGGGTCTGGATGGTTTTTCCGGACTCTCGCTGCGCCATCCTCAAATCATAAATGCTCTGAAGATTGACCCAAAATTCCGCGCTGGTCCCGAAGAAATGAGCCAGCCGTAGGGCCGTATCCGCCGTAATGTTACGGCTACCATTTAAAATTTGAGTGATGCGGTTGGTGGGAACCTTGAGCTGGCGCGCGAGTTCAGCGGCGCTCATGTTGAGTTCCGTCAATTCCTCGGCCAAATGTTCGCCGGGATGGATGGCGAGTTGCGGCATGGTATTGCTTCCTTTCACCTAAAAATCTGTCTCAGTGATAATCCACAATCTCCACATTTACAGGCCCGAGCGAACCCTTCGGCCACGCGAAACAAATGCGCCACTGGTCGTTAATACGGATGCTGTAGTGACCTTTTCGCTTACCTTTCAAGGCTTCCAATCTGTTGCCGGGCAGCGCGCCAAGATCGCCCAGTTTGGCGGCGGCCTCGAGCCGGTCCAGCTTCAACTGGGCGGCGCGCTCAATGCCGGAAAAGGATTTGACCCGTTTCCCCGCGGCGAAATCGGCAGTCCCCTTGTCCCGGAAACTTACGATCATGAATGAATTGTAAGCGGCAGTACGCGTTACGTCAAGCGTAACATTCCGAACTCCGACCCTACTGAACCCTTGTAATTTCGCAAATATATGTACTTGACACCATATTGCTCACAAGCCATACTTAATTAACACGATTGAAAAGCGAAGGTACCAAGTAAGCAAATGATTTCAGGGTCGAAAGACCCGCAGAAGGAGCATGACATGCCAGCCCGGGCCACACTTTGAAGGACATGATAAAGGAGCTGACTCCCGCTCAGCGCAGGAAAGTGGAAACTCGCGCCGCGCAGCTCATTGCCGAGGAAATGTCCCTGCGCGATCTGCGGCGTGCGCATAAACTAACCCAGCAGCGCATGGCCAAGGCGCTCAGCATTGGACAAGATGGAATCTCGCGCCTCGAACAGCGCAGCGACCTGCTGCTCTCCACCCTGCGCGGTTACATTGAGGCCATGGGAGGCAGCTTAACTTTGCTGGCGGAATTTCCGGACCGGCAGCCTGTGAAGCTTTCTGGGATTGCGAGCTTGGAAAGAGAAACAAAGCTTCCTTCCGCCAAGGTGCGGCGGGCACAGGCTGCAAGAGCGTAATTGCTATCTCAGACAAATCCGCTCTCGGATTAGTGTAAGACGGCCACGGCATCGGATTGCCACTTGCCTTGAATCATGTAGCCAAGCTTCACTGGCGTGCCGGGTGACTTCCCCGACAGTTCGGCAGACAATTCCATTACTGAATGAATCGGTTTTCCATCCATCGAGTTGATTACGTCTCCGACCCGCAGGCCAGCTAGCTCGGCGATGCCGTTCGGAGCTACTTCGACTAGTTCTGCACCGCCATTTTCTGTGGTGACCGCGCGCAGGCCGAGCGCCGGAATAATCATTCCATCTCTATCGACTCTTGACGGATGAGATGAACTCCGGAGCCTCGGCGTTTTGCTTCCGCCTGTCCCGCCAAAGCTATAAACCAAACCACCTCCGACCCGAAGATGATTTTGCGTGAAGGATTGAACGCCGAGAAGGTCATGGTGCGTAAAGGCATAGTCCACAGAAACACGCACAGAGACGTGCGGCCTGATCTTCCTCTGTAACCCTCCGCCGAGGAAACCCGCTGAACTGTCCTGCGACGCGGATATACCGGAGATGTTGCCTGCAAGTCGGTCACCACCAAACAGCGCATGAATAAACAACGGCCCTATGTTTAAGCGCGGACCACCCGCATAAGAGTAATCGGACACTTTCACGTCGAAAACACCCAAGGGACCAAGGTCAACTTTTGGGTATGTTTTGTAGAATCCGCTGACACTACCTTCCACAGCAAACCACTTGTTAAAGTTCCCGGAAATAGAGGATTCCCACCCATTTGCATTTTGCGCATCAACATGAAAATTGGTGCCAACCCTGACGTAGGAGTAGCCGCCATAGACCTCGGCTTTGGGATAATCTTGCCCCATCGACGACTGCGTGACCAGACCCCCACCCAGCAAAATCCAAAACGCTACACCACTTCTCATGGGATTGCACTCCTACGGAATATTGATTCGGGGGAGCCTGTCGGCTGTAGCCGATAGGTGGCCTACAGCCTACAGCACACAATGAGGCGGTGTCCAGCATTGCCATCCGATTCGGCCAGAGAATCCGCAAGTTGCGGATGAAGCGCGGGTTGTCTCAAGTGGAAATGGCCCACCGTTTCGGCATAGATCGCGGGCATATCTCTGATCTAGAGCGCGGCAAGAAAAACGTTTGCCTGCCGATGCTGGAAGTTTTGTCTCAGGGATTTGAGATTAGCGTCTCGGAGCTGATGAAGAGAGTTTAGAAGCTGCAACAGCGGCGGACAGGAATGTCCGCCCCACATTGGCCCCTTATCCCTTCTTCAACTCGGTCAACACCTGCTTGGCAATTTCCTTCAAGGTTTCGAACACGCCGTTGCCTTGAAACGCAATCGCTTCCATCACAGGTTCATCTTTCTTGCGGAGTTCGCGCGTGAGCTGATCGACCGGAAGAATATTCGGCAGGTCGCGCTTGTTCAGTTGCAGCACATATGGGAGCTTGGCGAAATCGATGTTGTGTTCTTTAAGGTTGGTGCCGAGATTATCGAGCGCCTCGAGGTTGGCGTCCATGCGCTCTTCCTGCGAGTCGGCGACGAAAACGATGCCGTCCACTCCGCGCAGGATGAGCTTGCGGCTGGCATCATAAAAAACCTGCCCAGGAACCGTGTAGAGGTGAATGCGGGTCTTAAACCCGCGAACCGTACCCAAATCCAGCGGCAGAAAGTCGAAAAAAAGCGTGCGCTCCGTCTCGGTGGCGAGCGAGATCATCTTGCCCTTCTGGGCTTCGGCGGTTGTCTTATAGATATGCTGCAAATTGGTGGTCTTGCCACCAAGACCCGCGCCGTAATAGACGATCTTGCAATTGATCTCGCGGGCTGCAAAATTGATGAAGCTCAACCGTATCCCCAATGAAGACGGGCAGAGGCCTTGGTTCAGGCCCAAGCCACAAAATTTATTCCCGAGTGGTCGCTTCTTGTTATATCACAAGGACTTAACAGGGCAACACGGGCGCGAGGTTACTAGTGGGAAGACCCTTCGGCTAAGGCTGACGGGAGGGGGGCAAGGCGTAGAAGCCGTCCTTAGCGTGGACTTTGAGTCCTGCGCGAGCGACTTTGACTTCGAGCTGCCGGTAAACTCCCGGCTGCGCTTTTGAATAATAACCGAGGGTGTATTGGTTGCGGGCGTCGCCCATGGCGCGGGAGTAGGCTTCTTCCATGGCTTCTTTGGAGAACTCGGGGAAGACTTCGCCGCCGGTGGCGGAGGCGTATTTGGGGAGGATGTTGCCGAAGCCGTGGCGGGGGATCTTGATTTCTTTGAGTTTGCGGAGGCCTGGGATGGCAGCGTCGACGACGGCTACAGCGTAGACGGTGATTTCGTTGGTGAGGAGGACGTGGAGGACGTCGGCGTAGGCGGCGTCGCTACCGGATTCGCGGCCATCGCTGACGATAAAAATTACCTTGCGGCGGCCGCGCTCGCGTTTGCCGAGATCGACGGCGGCCTTGAGCAGCGCGTCATTGAGCGTGTGCGATTCCTGGGTGGGGAGACTAATGAGGTTGGGGCCACCGCCTACGGGGCGGCCATTGATCTGCGGGCCGGAAGCTAAGGGACCGCTGAGAACTTGGGGGCCGGAATTGCGGCCGGTTTCCGATTTTAGAAGGCTGAAGACGGCGGTGGTGCCTTTGCCGAGCGCGCCGAAGTCTTTGAGTTTGCGGACGGCGCTGCTGTAGGTGTAGAGGGCGACTTCGTCGTAGATGGAAAAAGCGCCTTCGAGGGCGGGGAAGGTTTGGTTGAGCTTGCGGACGGCTACGTCGGGCATGCCCTGGTCAAAAACTATGGCGGCGGAGATGGCGAAGGGATCGCTGGTAAAGTACTTCAGGTCTTGCTTGGCGCCGCCCTCGAGCAGAACGAAATCCTTGGGCAACAATCCACTGACGAGGCGTCCGGAATCGTCTTTCACTGTGACGGGGACGGCTACAAACTTGACGTTGACGGAGATGGTGTAGAGCTCCTCTTGCGATTTGGCTTGAGGCGGGGGCGGCTGGTAGCCGGGGGGGCGGGTGGTGGTTGGGATATTAGGCTGGGGAGTGGAGGGGTTGCCTGGGGTACCGGGTTCGGGGAAAGGGTTGTCGTCTGGAGAGGCTTTGGGGAGGGGCTTGGAGGGGGATTTTTCGTCGGAACTCGATGAGGAAGCTCCGTCGGAGGATGGCGGAGCGTCATTCGGGGGCAGTGGGGCCGTGTTGATGGGTGGCTGGGCGGGGAGTTGTTGGGGCGTTCGCTTGGCGGAGGGGGCGTCGGGAAGGGGAGATTGAGTTTGGGACCAGAGGCTTCCGGACAACATGAGGGTAGCCAGTCCAAAATAACGAATTCCACGCATTGCAAGCACGTTAACGTCTCCTGTTTTCCGAACCTTACCTCAGCGGCTAAAGCCGCCATGCAAAAAAGCAGTTATCGCAGGGCTGAAGCCCTGCGCCGCCCAAAAGCAATCCCGAACTACCCCACACAAGCCAAAAGAGGGCTTGAGTGGGGCACCCGGCTGGCTAGCAACAGCAGGTCTCCTCCACTTCGCAGTTGCTTCGCTTCGCGAAACAACTACTCCGGTCGGGATGACAAGCTTGCCGAAGTCCTAGTTCTCACGCGGCCTGTGAAGCCCTGCGCCGCCCAAAAGCTTTCTACCCAGTCTTTCCTCAATCCCGAACTACCCCACTCAAGCCAAAAGAGGGCTTGAGTGGGGCACCCGGCTGGCTAGCAACAGCAGATCCCTCCACTTCGCAGTTGCTTCGCTTCGCGAAACAACTACTCCGGTCGGGATGACAAGCTTGCCGACGGGGCACCCGGCCACATGAGAAAACCCCGGACTGCTAAAACTTGAACTATTTCGACGGGACGGATGGCTCCCGTTTATTTAGATGCATCCAACTGGTAGAAATAGACTAACAAATCACTCACTGCGAGATTCCCAAAATGAGCTTTCGTACTCGCTTTTTGCCAGCTTTCGCTTTTGCGCTCTTGCTCG
>JAYTQD010000540.1:0-1063 GCA_043746935.1 Acidobacteriaceae bacterium
TTCATCGTTGAGTCTTTGGAGGGTTTGTCCCGGATGACGAACATTTGGCGTTTATTCGTTGCCGCTTTGACTACCGAAAGTGTCACTAAATGAATCCCCCTTATGTCAGTAGTCCAGAAATTCTCCGGCATCAACGCCATTTCGAGAGCATGTCTAGCGCAAAAACTTCATTGAACAATGTGTTTAGTCCAACATGGTTTATCTGCCGCTGGCGGAGCTTTGATTTTTTGTCTGCATGATCTCGCGGCAGATAAACGCCAATCGTTTTAGCCCCCGAATCATCACATTGATGGATGCGGTCATTTCGTTCTCGTACCATCCTTTTCAGCTACCTTGACACAGGAGAACGCTTGATGGACCCAGCAACTTGGATTGCGGCAGTTACGGCTCTCGGTGGGCTCGTCAAGGCCTGGATCGACGCCAAGAAGTCAGGTGTCGATTTAGAAAAGGCCAAGCTTGAAATCGGCAACAAGGTGTCGTTGCAAGCACAGCAGGAGCCAATAGAACCGCAAGAATTTGACCCCGCGAGACGGTCAAGGATCGTTATTGATCAGGAGCTGCTTGCGCGTCTTGTTGAAGACATACTGGCGGCGAAGAGGCGCTTTGCGGCGACTTTCAATGACCCGCGTTATACGCCGGCGGATGTCGACCGCGAGGAAGATCGAGCGCGCTTGTGTGTTTGCGCGCACTTGAAGCGAATTCGGGAGTTCAATGCTGGCACGCTTCCGAACGTGGAACTCGAGTCCCTCGGCATCTCGTTCCGCTGCGGGGGCTAATCGGGTAGCCGGAGGTGTTTAGCCTCCAGCCCCCACACCACCCACCATGCGGGTCCGCAGTGGGCGGCTCAACAAGTCGGCACGCTCGACGAAGCTTTTCCTTGGTTCTTTGCCGTATAACCCTGGGCCTTGCACCACAGGTCTTTCACGCTGAACAATCCCTGTGCCTTCAACCACGCATTGGATAGAGCCTGCTGCACTGCCGGGGTTCTCGCCATGTGCCAATAGCTCTTGCTGCTGACGCCATGCTGGATCGCCGTCTTCAGGCTCACGCCCAAAGCCAGCAA
>JAYTQD010000541.1:0-1061 GCA_043746935.1 Acidobacteriaceae bacterium
GCCGAAAATATGCTCCGGCGGTCATCGCCTGTCGCATCACTCATGCGGAGAAATTACATGGTTTTTCGGGGTTCCCTTGCCCCTCAGTGAAAGGCAAAGGTGTTGGATGTCCCACCGCTACTACTTCGGCAATCTGCGCCGAGATGCTCTTCAGCATTTCGTAGCGCCGTCGGTATTGGGCCCGTTTGCGCGGCGGAATTTGCTCATGGCTTCGGTATGCGATGGGTACTCCAATATCGAAGAAACTGCCATTTGACGGAAGCCCGCCAAATGCCGTCCAGATATCATCATAGTTGGAAAACATTTGGACGTAAGTCCGGACATAGTTCCGCAGATAGGGACTGCGATGCAACCTTGCAGCGTCCGAGACCGCCAGAATGCGCTTGATTCCCAGTTCCTGACAGAATAAACGAAAGCACGCGAACAGGAAATCGCGGGGGCGCATGCCATGCAGCTCGTGGGTCAATGTCCGGTAGATATCCAGCATATCGGATTGCGTACCGCCTTTCACGGATCCGACATACGCCACATTTTCGCCAGCGATTGCCCCCAGGGTAAACGCCAGCAAGTAGATTCTTTCCTCGCCAGCAAAAAGGCTGATGACAACTTCTCCTTCCCACCTTTGCCAAACAGGTCGGTCCAAGACTACGGAGAGGCCGGGGTGGACATGATCCAGCGTTAGAAGCGAAACATGATCCGAATTTGACATGCGGAGTAACGGAGGACCGGCGTCTACAATCCCGTAGTGGGTTTGCAGCAGGGCCAATCGCTGCTCGGCCGACCAGGTCACGTTCAGATAAGGACGCTCGACGAACGCGATAATTTCGGGCCATTGGTCCAGTTCGCGCTTAAGGGCAATCCCGTCTTGCCCAGCATTCCAGCGCCGCAGCACGCCGCCAAAACGGATGCAATGCCATACAAAAAATACCCGGCGCTTTAAGGAGAGTAACGTGATTCCCGGATAGATACGTCTGGCGACGCGGTAGTACCACCGGAGCGCTCCAAGCGCTGACGTTACGGATGACGGCTGCGGCCCGGAATCCGGGTCAGTTAAGCGATCA
>JAYTQD010000542.1:0-3064 GCA_043746935.1 Acidobacteriaceae bacterium
TTGCGGCGCCCCACGTCGTTGGTCGTATGTAAAATCTGACGCTGTAGGTTCGTAACATCGACAATATCGAAATCCACAATCCCCAACGTCCCCACGCCGGCCGCCGCCAAATACAACGCCAGCGGCGAACCCAGCCCCCCGGCCCCGATGCACAACACCTTCGCCGCCTTGAGCTTCTGCTGCCCCTCCATTCCCACTTCCGGCAGGATCAGGTGGCGCGAGTAGCGCAGGACTTCGTCTTTGGTAAGCGTGGGCAACGTGCGCGGGTCGGCTGAGACAACGGGGGTCATGCGGCTTCCTTCTAAGTTGAGCAATGAGGTATTGCCGAGGTAAAGAACGGCAAGGGCACGTCAAGGTGCCTGACAGCTTTAAGGATAGTAGGAGCGCGTCGGGGGGTCAATTTTAGCGGACGCCATCCCGCATGAGAAATTTGGCTGAAGTCCATCAAGAAAGCCGATGCTCTTATTCGGGCCCGCTTTCCTCGACAATCGGCTCTTCCGCAAAGTACTTTTCGTCCCCTGAACCCTCCAGCCGGAAGGAACTTGTTTCGGCGGCACAGCCCTGTGTGACGCGAGTGATCACGTACGAACAACCCAGCCAGTGAGCCTCTGCTATGTCCGTGGAAGACCACTCCGCGGGATGGTCGGGATGCGAATGGTAGAAGCCGACGATATCAAGTCCTTGCTCCCGAGCCTCCCGCTGAATACGAATAAGGTCTTTTGGATCAATGGCATAGCGGTTGCGAGGAGAATCCGTCCGGGCATTGGCGCAGGCGACTGCGGACACGGCAACGCGCGTACTCCCCTCGAATCGCCCCACCAAAACGCCACAACTTTCCTCCGGATACGTCTCCTCGCCATGGTGGCGGAGCAGGAAGTGAACGTTGGGGCGAATGACAATCACAGAATCCCTTCCTAGATTGGCGCCCGCTCCAGTGGCACGATGAACTGAATCCCGCTCACCTGCTTGCCTTGGAGACGCCCGTCATTGGTAATGAATAGGTCGACCCCAGCGCTTGCGGCGCAGGCGAGTTGAATCGCGTCCGGCGCGCGCAGCGCTCGATCCGAACGAAGAGACGCGTAGATTTTAGCCGCATTCAAATCAAACGGAAGCATTAGGGCGGCTGCCGTCACGGCTGTTTCATATTTGCTACTAAGAGCAAGATCCCCCTGCTCCATCGGTTTCACCAGGATCTCTCCCAACGTAAGCGTCGAGGTCAGCAACTGATCGTCTCGCGCCAGCATCTTCGCCCGCAGAGCCGCGGTTGCTTCCGACAAAGGACCGTAGCTCTCAAAGAGATAGATAAACAGGTTCGTGTCCCAAAAGATACGGCTCACTCCCAGCCCTCACGAAGACGCCGCACGTAGTCGTCGGCGTGCTCCGCAGCCCACAAATGCTGGCCAGACCCGCGCAGAACCAACAGGGGATCTGCTTCCTTCGCTTGCGCCGCCACTGCCAAGCTCCACTCCTCATACCAGCCCGGCAAGCCCTCATAACCGTGCGGCATATCCTCTCGTCGGGGTGTGATCTTACCTCCTTCCCGTTCCGCATGATAGGAGTCCCCCTTGCGGAAGAGTCGGCGGCGGCCCGGGGAAGTCTCGAAAAGTATGCGGTAGCGCCCTGGGTTCGGAGGACGATTGGCGACGCAATGTTGCACCACATGGACGTAAACTCCCGGACGCAGTGGTTGCGAGAGGCCTTCTTGCTTGGCGCGCTGCACAATCTGGTCCACTGTGAAATCTGCCTGTCCAGGCTGCTCGCGCTGCAATAAGGCGGCGGCAATCCAAACTTCATCCGCCACCTTGAGCTGAGCTGTCACCTGCTGGAGCAACGTACTCATCCTTAAATTATACCTGGTTATAATGTTTTGTCAATATTACCTTGTATTCAAGCTCCGCTTTCAACCGCTTTGCTCTTGTCGTCGAGCTACTCACATTGACCCGGCTCCCTACCACCGTTTACTCTCAAGTGCTTCACTTCAAGGAGGATCTCCATGCGCCCACTAGGTGTCACCCTGATCGCGATCTGGTTCTGGCTTCGCAGTGCTCTCGGAATTTTGCTCGGCCTCGGCATCGCCTTGGCTGGCGGCTTGGCTGGTAGAGCCATGCATGCCCTCTCCGCCGGAACGGCTCTACCCGGTTTTCTAGCTGGACTCGGCGCGTTCCTCGGAATCGCCGTAGCGGGCCTTTCGATCTTAACTGCCATCGCCGGTCTCGGCGTCTGGCTGATGAAAGGCTGGGGACGCATCCTCGCCATCGCCCTTGCCGCACTGAGCCTTCTGTTCTCATTTCGGGTAATCTTCCACCCCCATCCGCTAAGCCTCATCAAACCCGTCGTAGATGTCGCCATCATCGGCTACCTGATGGTCCCCGAAGTCCAAGCTAAGTTCTCCTAAGCATGAAGCCGATCCGCAGCTTTGCCAGCGATAACAACGCCGGCGTGCATCCCGAAGCCTTGCAGGCTATGGCGGCGGCGAACACCGGCCACACCGTCGGCTACGGCGACGATGTCTACACCGAGCGTGCCCGCGCAAAATTCCGCGAGCATTTCGGCGACGTTGATGTTTTTTTTGTTTTTAACGGCACCGCCGCCAACGTCCTCAGCCTACAAGCCCTGACCCGCTCGTTCCAGGCTGTGCTCTGCGCCGAAGCCTCCCACATTTACACCGATGAATGCGGCGCGCCGGAAAAATTCACCGCCTGCAAACTCATTCCCATTGCCGCGCCCGACGGCAAGCTCACCGTCGCCGCGGTCGAACACCACTATCACGGTATTGGAGACCAGCATCACGTCCAGCCACGCGTAATTTCCATCACGCAAGCCACGGAAATGGGCACGGTCTACAAACCCGAGGAAATTCGCGCCCTCGCCGAATTCGCCCACTCCCACGATTTGCTCCTGCACATGGACGGCGCGCGCATCGCCAATGCCGCCGCTAGCCAGGGGCTTACGCTACGCCAGGCCACAGGCGATCTTGGCGTGGATGTTCTCTCTTTTGGCGGAACGAAAAATGGCCTCATGGGAGCCGAGGCCGTGGTCTTCTTCCGCCGCGAGCTGAGTAAAG
>JAYTQD010000543.1:0-1055 GCA_043746935.1 Acidobacteriaceae bacterium
ATCCATCAAAGGCACAATGCCCCGAACGGCCAAAGCTACTCCGTGCCGCACATCAAATGCGTTTCCGCACTTCGCCTCCGAGATCAATCCAGAACGTCAAATACATGAGTGGTCAATCTCGTTTGGGGCGAGCTTCGCTTTCCGTGCAAGAGCGGGTTGTGGTTGGGCAGCCGCCTAACCCTTCCATCGAGCGGACGCGCACCGGCAGGCCGCGCATGGCCCTCATTTCATTCTGGGCCTTGCGCGTCCTACCGGCGCGCGCCGCTCATGTCAAACGTTGGGCGTCATTGTTTGCATCGCACACTATTCACAAAGACGGGGGTCAGTATGAGTTTTGAAGCGTTTGGCTATGTCTTAGACCTGAGGCAGCTTCCATCTGTCGCAACATTTGTGTCCGGTGCCGCAGTTGCAATGGCTGCCATCTCCTCACTTGTCAGCGCGCGGCTCTCCTTTCGAGGCAAAGTTTCTCCGCTTCCCAATGTCCATGCTGAGCTTCCACAGATGGCTCGCGTTTCCGAGATCAAGGAGGCACTTGGGCGGCAGGAATGGATTGCGCGTTCAATGGGTTTTACAAATGGGCTTCTGTTGTTCGGTCAGGTCGTGATTGGTGGAATTTTGGCCTCAGCGTTTGTTCAGGACCAAATGACAAAGCCAATTACTGGGCTTCTTGGTCTGCTGGTCTTAATGTCATCGTTGATTCATCAGCAAGTTCGGCCAGACATCAAGCAGCGCGGCTCACGTCGAAGGGTCGTACAACTCCGAGAACTGCTTCGTGAAACCGAGGACGGCATCTTCGATCTCAGGCGAAACGTTCCGCTTGCCAAGCCGATTGAGGCGATCCGGCGAACAGTAACGACCCAACTCTCCAGAATCGAACGAGGTGAAGTGGAGGAGCTTCCAGGCGAGCAGCAGGTCAAACTACCAAAGCTCCCGCTTAACCCCCTCGAAGCCGCAGCCTCTCGAGACACGGCCGCCCACTAGGCTCGCCGCGATGACGCCCAACCCTTCCATCAAGCGGACTTGCCTACGGCAAGCCGCTTATGTCAAACGTTAGG
>JAYTQD010000544.1:0-8136 GCA_043746935.1 Acidobacteriaceae bacterium
ATTGAGAAACAGCTGCAAAGTTTGGGTGACAACTTTATTTGGATTGAGGCTGGAAGCCGCGCTCGCAATGGTGTGCGCTACGGAGCTCGCGGGGACCGCACTTTGGTGCTTGGAGATGCTACGGCGATTGCGGATCAGGTTCCTTTGATCAAAACCATGTCTCCCAACGCGGATGGCCACGTACAAGTCATTTTCGAGGGGGAAAACTGGTCGACGACTTTTCGCGGCGTTACCCCGGGGTTCCTTCAGATCCGAAGATGGACCATGCGACTGGGTACGTTTTTTACGGACGCGGACGTCGAGGCGGATGCCCCGGTTTGCGTTCTCGGCCAGACCGTCGTGGACAATCTTTTCGTCAACCAAGACCCCATAGGCCGGACGATTCGCGTCAAGGCGATGCCGTGTAAAGTGATTGGCGTTTTGCAGGCGAAGGGCTTTTCGGCCACGGGTCAGGATCAGGATGATTTCGTTGTCCTGCCGTTTACTACCGCGCAGAAGAGAATCACCGGAACGTTTTGGCTGGACGATATTTTTTGTTCAGCGGTTTCGCGGGAGGCCATGTCGGAAGCGACCCGGCAAATCGTGGGTCTTTTGCGGGAGCGGCACCACCTCAACGCCGGGGAGGATGACGATTTCAACGTTCGTCGGCCGGAAGACGTGGTGCAGGCGCAACTGGCGACGAGCCGAATCATGACTTTGCTGTTGGGCAGCGTGGCATCCCTATCTTTACTTGTGGGCGGCATTGGCATCATGAACATCATGCTGGTATCGGTGACGCAACGCACGCGGGAGATTGGGCTTCGGCTGGCCGTTGGGGCTACGGAGACGGATGTTCAGCTGCAATTCCTTAGCGAAGCGATCACGTTGAGCGTAATTGGGGGAGTGCTTGGCCTGCTGGCCGGATTTCTTTCGTCGATTGCTGTCGAGAATCTCTTTCAGATGCCTACGCAACTCTCGCCCAGCATCTTTGCTATCGGGGGTATTTTCTCAGCGGGGATAGGAATCTTGTTTGGGTTTTACCCCGCGCGCAAAGCCTCACAGCTCAACCCGATTCAAGGCTTGCGGTACGAGTAACCTATCGCGCCATCATCCGTAGCGGAGCGCCTCAATCGGATCCAACCGCGAGGCTTTGCGCGCGGGGTAGAAGCCGAAGAAGACCCCCACCGCCATCGAGAATACGACGGCAATCAAGATCACAAACGGAGAAATCAATACTGGCCAGCCGAGCGTTTGCGTGATCACGTAGGAAGACAGCAAGCCGAAGAGAATGCCCAGGATTCCGCCCAGCAGGCTCAGGACGACCGCTTCAATTAGAAATTGCTGTTGCACGTTGCCTTCCGTGGCGCCAACCGAGATACGAATGCCAATTTCCCGGGTGCGTTCTGTAACCGAGACAAGCATGATGTTCATGATACCGATGCCGCCCACCAGGAGCGAAACGCTGGCGATGGATGCCAACAGCAGCGTCATGACGCGACCAGCTTCGTCGGCCACGTCGGCCAAGTCCGCCAGATTGCGCGCGAAAAAATCATTCGGATCGCCGGGGCGAATCCGGTGACGGTCGTGGAGGAGTGACGTAATTTGCTGTTGGGCCGCGTAGCTGCCTTGCCGGGATTCCGCGGAAACCATGATCCAGCGCAACCACGGCTGCCCGGTGACTTTCTTTTGCAGCGTGGTAAGCGGGATCAGAATGATGTCATCCTGATCGTCGCCCATGGCGGCGGACGTTCCCTTGGGAGTTAGCACGCCACTCACGCGAAAGGGCAGGTTGTTCACGCGGATGGTCTGGCCTAGCGGATCGGTCGCGCCAAACAGGTTCTTGCGAATGGTTTCGCCGATGACTGCGACGTTCGCCGACATGTCGACATCGTTCTGCGTGAATGCGGATCCCTCTTGAAACGGCCAACTGCGAATCTCGAAATATTGCGGTTCGGTGCCGTTCAGGCGCGTGGCCCAATTGTCGTTGCCGAACACGACCTGGGCGCTGGAGCTGCTGCCTGGGGCGGCGGCGTGGGCTGCTGGGCACTCGCGAAGAATGGCCAGCATGTCATCGTAGACCAAGCTCTTGGTCGAACCCCAGCCCATGTGCATGCCGCCGCGCGTGACCGTGCCGGAGCCGACAAACAACATGTTGGAACCCATGGCCTGAATCTGATCCTGCATCGTCTTCTGCGCGCCTTGGCCGACCCCCAACATGGCGATGACCGCTCCGACACCGATGATGATGCCGAGCATGGTGAGGACGGAGCGCAGCTTGTTGCGGGCCAGGGTCCGCATCGCGATTCGGAGGATGGCGCTGAGGTCCATATTGGGGTTAGTCCTCCAACGCTGGGAGGTTCTGGAGAATATCGGAGGCGCGAGGGCGGTTCTGTGCGCGTTCGTCGCGGCGAATTTTACCGTCGCGAAACTGAATGGAACGTTGCGCGAACTGGGCGATATCTGGCTCGTGGGTTACCAGTATGATCGTTAGACCTTCTTCGTTCAGTTTTTGGAAAATACCCATGATTTCCACCGAGGTGCGGCTGTCGAGATTCCCCGTGGGCTCGTCCGCCAACAGAATTGTGGGGCGATTGACCAGGGCGCGCGCGATGGCAACTCGCTGCTGTTGGCCACCGGAAAGCTGGGAAGGGAAGTGTTCGACACGGTCGGCTAGCCCCACCAGCGCTAGAGCCTCGCGTGACCGCTTTTCGCCTTCTTGCTTACTGATCCGCGCATACAAAGTGGGCAGCTCGACGTTTTCCAGCGCAGTAGTGCGCGCGAGCAGATTGAAGCCTTGAAACACAAAGCCGATTTTCTGATTACGGATGCTGGCCAGCTGCTTCTTGCTGAGACTGGAAACCTCGACGCCACCGAGCAAGTAGCGTCCTGTGGTGGGTTGGTCGAGGCAGCCGAGGATGTTCATGAAAGTCGATTTGCCGCTGCCGCTCGATCCCATGATGGTCACGAATTCTCCGCTGGCAATGGCGGTGCTCACGCCGCGCAACGCGTGTACGCGTGTTTCCCCCAGTTCGTAATACTTATGAATTTCTTCCACGAGGATCAGGGTGTCGCGGTCCTGTTTAGCTGTAAGGCTTGTCCCGAGTTGAGGAGTGGTTGTCATATTGAATTGCCGCGTCCGTGCTGTTCTGTTTATGAGTAATCGGCTAGCGGCCGCGTTGCGCGCCCATTCCGGGTCCCGCCGTTTTGTTGGCGCTCATCGAGCCCGTTACTAGTTCGTCGCCTTCTTTGAGCTCGCCTTTCAGGATTTCCGCCACTTCCGTGACGGTGTGGTCCGTAATGCCGGTGCGAATTCTGACTGGCTCCAGCGTTGTATCCAGGCGCACTTTCCACAGCAACGCGACGTCGAGACGCGGCGTCCGTGTGGGGCCGGCGTCAATTCCGGCAGGTGTTTGGCCATGCACATGTGCGGCGTTCTGCTTGCCGGCGGCGGTATCGCCATCGGCAGCCTTGGCTTTGTCAGCGAGTCCGTATTTCTGCAATAAAGCGCGAACTTCCTCCGCTTTCAAATCGGGTTTGTAGCGCAGCGCGCCATTCGGAACCCGTAGAACGTTGCTGGCCGAGGCCACCGGAATGGTGATGTAGGCGGTCATGCCCGGAAAGAGTTTCAGCTCTGGGTTGTTGAAATCAATCACCGTGTTGTAAGTAACGACGTTCTGCACTGTGGTCGCGTTCATGCGAATCTGCGAGACGCGTCCGGTAAAGGTATCGCGGGGGAAGGCGTCGACTTTGAAGGTGACGACCTGCCCGGTCTTGATCATGCCCACGTCGGATTCGTCGGTGCTAGCGTACACCTGCATCTTGGTGAGGTCTTGCGCGATGGTGAAAAGCGTAGGGGCCTGCAACGATGCCGCTACGGTCTGACCGACGTCCACGTTGCGGGCGATGACCGTGCCGTCAATTGGCGCATGGATGGTGGTGTAGTTCAGGTTCGTCTGTGACACGGTCAAGGCCGCTTCCTTCTGTTGTACCTGCGCCTGGGCTTGGGTAACTTGGGCGGCAGCTGCGGAAACGCTGGCACTCGCCGAGTCGCGATTTGCTTTGGCAAGATCGAGCTGCTGTGGGCTCATCACCGACTCTCTGACGAGGCCAACCGTCCGCTCGTAGTCCGCCTTCGTCTGAATTTCCGTAGCTTTCGCTTTGTCGAGGTTGGCTTTCGCCGAAGCTACGTTGGCCTTTGCGTTGGCCAGGTCCGCCGTGGCTTGCAATACCGCGCCGCGGAATAGAGCAGGATCAATTTGCGCGACGATCTGCCCTTTTTTGACGCGGGAGTTGAAGTCGGCGAAAAGATGGGAGATGGTCCCGGAATCTTGCGAGCCAACCTGGACTGTGATCACGGCATTGATGGAGCCGGTGGCTTCCACGACCTCGCGAATATCTCCGCGGTCCGCCTTGGAGGAGAAGTATTGCGGTTTGTCCGGTCCGCGAAACAAAACACTGGCCACAGTGGCGATTACAGCAATTACTCCCACTGCGATGAGCCAGTAACGTTTGGGCATTTTTCCCTCGTTTAAAAAATGAAACAATTTCCCGCCGGATCTAAAAGTCTAGTTGAAGAAAAATGTGTCACGCCTAAATCTAAACTGCCCGTGGGCTCCGATATGCGAGATCATGGTTAATGATATTACGGACTGTCGATTGTCTCGCAAAGAGTTACTGCTGAATCGGCGATGAACATTAAGAAATATTCAGGCTGTCCGCAGATGGCAGCGGTATGGCCAAAAGCGAAGTCGCGAGACCGAGTGCCGCCGCGCAGGGAATACACCCCAGGGATTGCTCGATTTTTAACCGGCACCGCCATATAGCGCCATATAATGTCGGAAACACAGCACAATATGAAAATGCTTTTCGGACGGCTCGTTTTTACCGTAGCGCTCCTACTCGTGAGCGCTTCTTCCAGTTGGCCGCAGCAGCCTTCGGAGAGCGTGAAGATTCAGGTAGATTTTGATCAGAGCGATGGACCGCTCCCGCCTGTCTGGAATTATTTTGGCTACGACGAACCCAACTACAGCTATGCCGCGAACGGCAAGAAATTGCTGGGGGAACTGGCCGCGCTTAGCCCTGTGCCCGTGTATATCCGTACGCACAATCTGCTGACGACGGGCGACGGTTCTTCGTCGTTAAAGTGGGGGTCGACGGGTGTTTACACTGAGGACGCGAGCGGGAAGCCGGTCTACAGCTGGGTGATTTTGGATCGTATCTTCGATACGTTTCATGCGGCTGGGGTTAAGCCTCTGGTGGAGATTGGCTTCATGCCCGAAGCGCTATCGACGCATCCGGAACCCTATCGCCACAACTTTCCCGAAGGTCCGGTGGACAGGCTGTTCACGGGATGGGCCTATCCGCCCAAGGATTATCAGAAGTGGTCGGAACTGGTTTTTCAATTCGTTCATCATCTGCGCGAGCGCTACGGTGATGCCGAGGTTAAGACCTGGTTGTGGGAAGTTTGGAACGAGCCCGACATTCCTTACTGGAAGGGAACACCGGAGGAATTTCTCAAACTGTATGACTTCAGCGTCGATGCGATCCTGCGAGCGCTTCCCGAAACCCGCATTGGCGGTCCTGACAGTACCGGTCCTGGTTCGCCGAAGTCGGTGGAATTTTTGCGGCTCTTCCTGGATCATTGTGCGCATCAGAAAAATTACGTAAGCGGTAAAGTTGGGTCGCGTCTCGATTTCATCAGCGTTCATCCCAAAGGATCGCCCACATGGCAAGGCGATCACGTGCAGATGGGGATGGCTCGTCAACTTGCCGCCATTGAGCAGGGCTTCCAAATCGTGGCATCGTTTCCAGAGTTTCGCCGGACTCCGATTATTCTGGGCGAGTCGGATCCGGAAGGGTGCGCAGCGTGTTCGGCGCGGAACCATCCGCAGAATGCCTATCGCAATGGACCGCTGTTCGCCTCCTACACGGCGGAGGTCTTGAACGCCATCTTTGCGTTGGCGCGCCGTGAACAGATCAATTTCTTGGGGATGGTGACATGGTCGTTTGAATTCGAGGGCCAGCCCTACTTTGAAGGCTTCCGCGAGCTGGCCAGCAACGGATTGGACAAGCCGGTCTTGAATGCCTTTCGCATGTTCGGTATGTTGGGCAACGAAAGGGTGAGAGTTTCCAGCTCAGGAGCGATACCGCCCGAGGAGATCACGCTGACGGGAGTTCGCGGTCGCCCGGATGTCAATGCGCTGGCCACACGCAAGGAAAGGGAAGTCGAGATTCTAATCTGGAACTACCACGACGATGACAGTCCCGCGCCGGATGCCCAGATTGGCGCAGTGATTCGCGGCCTGCCGAAAGAAGCGCATTCGGGATTGGTGGAGCACTACCGGGTGGATTCCAGTCACAGCAATGCGTTCGCATTGTGGAAGAAGATGGGCTCTCCGCAATCGCCTTCACTCGAACAATTCGAACAGTTGCAGGATGCGGGACAACTACAGCTTTTGGGCTCGCCCGCGTGGATCGCCATTGAGCAGGGTAGCGCACACCTGCAATTTGCCTTGCCGCGGCAAGCCCTTTCTCTCGTACGCATTGCCTGGTAAATAACGCCAGGATTGATCCAATGCGTTTGTACGGAAGCCCAGACTTGCATCGCTGCTGGTCGCGGTTCGCCCATGCGAATGGGGAATCAGCGTGAGCTGCTCTGGCTTCGTCCATGTCCGACGCTAACGTGTGCCAGTGAGGATGTCGACCGTTAGCTGGTCAAGACGCTCGTAAGGCAGGCGCTTCTTCATGATGGCGTCTTTGTCGAAAACATGGGCCAATAAGCTAGTAGCGCCTTGGGTCGAGAAGCGGTCGGTTGCGGGAATGCCGACGGGAGCCGGGGATATCTCTTTGAGGATGGTTTGGATTTCCTTGTCCGCGTGCCAACGCTCGGCCTTGTCTTTGAGGATGAGATAGGTGCGCATGCATCCGCGCGCAAAGTCTTTTACACCCTCTTGATCTTCCGTGCGGTAGGCGTGGGCGTCGAAGTGGCGCGGTCCTTGGTACCCGACCTCTTCTAGAAACTTCACCAGCCAAAACGCTGACTTCAAATTCGCCGAACCGAAGCGCAGGTCTTGATCATATCGGCCTGGCATTTGGTCATTCAGGTCGATGTGGAAAAGCTTACCGCACTCCCAAGCCTGGGCCACGCCGTGCATGAAGTTCAGTCCAGCCATTTGTTCGTGGGCAACTTCCGGGTTCACGCCCACCATTTCTGGGTGATCGAGCGTGGGAATGAAACCCAGGTAGTGGCCGGTGGTGGCCATGTAAATATCCGCGCGAGGTTCGTTGGGCTTGGCTTCCAGAGCGAACTTGAATCCGTATCCCCGGTCCATGTTGTAAGCGCAGAGGTAGTTCACCGCGTCGCGCAAACGTTGGATTGCTACATCCGCGCGACGGCATGCGTCGGTTTCCACGCCCTCGCGGCCGCCCCAGAGCACAAAGATTTTTGCGCCCAGCTCCGCGCCGATGTCCATGGCGCGCAGCGTTTTTTGCAGAGCGTAGGCGCGTACTTCCGGGTCGTTCGACGTGAAAGCTCCATCGCGAAAGACTGGGTGAAAGAAGAGCGAGACTGTGGCCATGGGCACGACGATGCCGCTCTGCGTACACGCTTTGGCAAACTCTCGTACGATCAAGTCGCGTTCCGCGGGAGTCGCGTCGATGGGAACCAAGTCGTTGTCGTGCAAGTTGACGCCCCAGGCGCCGACCTCCGCGAGCGTGGAAACGATATCCACGGGCCGAAAGGTGGGGCGCACGGCGTCACCGAAGGGATCGCGGCCGCGGTTGCCCAGCGTCCATAGCCCGAAGGAAAATTTGTGTTCTGGTTTTGGCATGAACTGACCGTTCTGTGTCATGAAGTTTCTCTCCCGCGGCAAACTCTCAGCTTCGATTAGGCGTAAATGGATTTGGTGGCCGCGTAAACTCTTTTGTACGATTCGTACATCGCGGCCATGGTTGCGGCATTGCTTTCGTTGAGAGGTACACGCTCACGAACTCGCACGACCGATGCGCACGCGGCATCCACCGACGGCCAAACGCCGACACCAACGCCGGCAAGGATGGCCGCTCCGTAGGCTGCGCCCTCCTCGGCTTCGACAATCTCTACGGCGTGTCCGTACACATCCGCTTGTATTTGGCGCCACAGAGGAGATCTCGCTCCTC
>JAYTQD010000545.1:0-8130 GCA_043746935.1 Acidobacteriaceae bacterium
CGCTCGTTCCTGCACTGCCAGGTGAATGTAGCTTCTCCCCATATGCAACTATCTCCTCTCCGGAAACGTTGCACTTGGAATTTGAATCCACCCACCCGATATTCTGATTATGGAATGTAGATCAAAAGCGTTGGAAGGGTCGGCCACCCGCCGAAGAAGATCGCGTTTCCTGAGGTTACTCCGAAGCCTTATAAGGAGCTGGAAGCGATCTGCAAGTGAGGCGGGCCGCACTTTGGGGATCCGCCCTGCGTTCTGCCTCGGCGGACAGCCTCCTCGATGACGTACGCTCGTTTGCCGACGGTTCGGGTCTGCGCGATGACGCCAGCGTCATCCTAGTGAAGGGTTAACAGAGTCACAATGTTCGGGGACTGAGGCTCCAGCAGGACGTCAAGCCCCTTCTCCACGCGGGCGGTTCTGCGCGGAAAGCATCGCTGGCGCCAACGTAATCCAAATCTGACCTCTAATTGCGCTGACCGCCCGGATTGCGCACCCGAAGCACACAGAGTTGGGAAAGGTCCAGCCAATTCCCGGATGGTCGGCTAACTGGAAGCTATCCGGCTTCCACGCCGGGATTAGTCCTGTGAAGTCGGCATCGCGGCTGTGATCCCGAAGCGAGGGGAGTTCCCAACTAATAGCGATCGCAATGCGCGTTTGTCGGTGCTAATCCGACGGTCGAACCGATAACTTCCGGTTAGCCCGTCATCCAACCGGAATCTTTGCCTCAGCACCGTACATGCGTAAACACTAGGCGACTAGGCGGAAGCTATTGAAGTGGCTCGCGGACTTAAGTGCACTTTGGTATTTGACTTGTACATAGCCAGTTGGTAATATAGCTGTATGGAGATGCATCTGCATACCGACCATCTGAGCTTGGTCTTCGCAGCGCTCGCAGATCCCACTAGACGCGCGATCCTCGCTCGCCTCGCTTCGGGGGACGCGGACGTGTCGGAGCTGATGAAGCCGTTCGCCCTGAGCCAGCCGACGATTTCCAAGCACCTCAATGTGCTTGAGCGCGCAGGCCTCGTTACGCGCGGGCGCGATGCGCAGCGGCGTCCACGCACGCTTGTGGCGGTTCCGCTCAAGGATATCGCTGACTGGATGGAGCCCTTTCGCCGCTTCTGGGAGCAGAAATTTGCCGGCTTGGACGACTACCTGAAAGAGATGCAAAAGAAGGAGAAGCAACGTGGACGCACGAAGCGATAAGGAGAAATCACCGATGAAGAATGCCGGGACGTTTAAAGTCACTACTCCCACCGACCCCAAGCTAGTGTTGACGCGCATCTTCGATGCGCCGCGGGCTGTCGTCTTCGAAGCGTGGACCAAAGCAGAGCACGTCACGCATTGGTGGGACCCGAGCGGCGCGCCGCTCTCCGTTTGCGAAATCGACCTTCGGCCAAATGGAGCATTCCGATGGGTCAATAGCGCCGGCGGCGGGGAACACTTTTTTACAGGCACCTACCGCGAAATCACGGCTCCTGAACGGCTCGTGTTCACGGTGAGGATACTTCCGTCGCGCCCCGAGCCGCTCGCAACGCTCCTCTTCAGCGAGGACGGGAGCAAGACGAAGCTCATGATGACGATTGAGTGCAATTCAATTGAGGATCGCGACGCGTTGCTCCAGATGCGTATTGATGTCGGCACGGCTCGAACCTTGGAAAACCTTGCTGAATACCTCGAGCGAGTCGATCTAGCAGACCTTGGTTCGACCTAACGGCAGAGGCAGATGGAACGTTCAGCTTTCCCTCGACATTGGCGGGACGAGCGTGATTCGCCCCATGTTGAGGCAGTCCGGCAAGGCACGGGCATGACGCAACGAAGCAGGAGGATTTATGCAAAGAATAACCGCAATAGAACGGAAAGAAAGAGCCCCCAGTATTGTGCAGTCACCGGCGACTTCGGTCTCTGTGGGAACAGTGCTCTCGAAGGACGGCACCGCTATCGCATTCGATCGAATCGGTAACGGACCACCTGTGATTCTGGTCGATGGCGCGCTCTGCTACCGAGGCATGGGTCAGAGCGGGCAACTGGCTGAACTCCTGGCACCATACTTCACCGTGTTCACCTACGACCGTCGAGGTCGAGGCGGGAGTGGTGATACTGCGCCCTATGCCGTGGAGCGCGAGGTAGAAGACATCGCTGCGGTACTGAGCGAAGCGGGTGGTACGGCATTCGTCTGGGGCATGTCCTCGGGCGCAGTTCTTGCGCTTGAGGCGGCTAATCGTCTCAGTGGGATCAAGAAGCTGGCGTTGTACGAGGCACCGTTCATCGTGGACGACAGCCGTTCCACAACAGAGCGCGATTGGGTCCGGATCGGCGATGCGGTCGCAGCAGATCGTCGCGGCGAGGCGGTCAAGCTCTTTCTGAAGTCGGTCGGCGTTCCTGCCTTCTTTATCGTTGTGATGCCGCTGATACCTATGTGGTCAAAGCTTAAAGCCATTGCGCACACACTCCCTTACGACGGCGTAATCGTGCGAGACAACCAGAGAGGCAAACCGCTGCAGGCCAACCGGTGGGCGTCCCTCACGGTACCGGCGCTCGTCACGGACGGGGGGAAAAGCCCTGCGTGGATGCGCCACGCGACCCAGTCGCTCGCGGCGGCATTGCCAAACGCGCAGTACCGAACGCTCGAAGGTCAGACGCACATGCTGAAACCGAAAGCGCACGCGCCGATGTTGGTGGCGTTTTTCAAAAGTTAGATCGAAGACATCAAACACGAGAATGGCAATGCGCAAGGTGATTCTGAAAATGCACGTTACGATTGACGGGTTTGTCGCCGGGCCGAACGGAGAAGCTGACTGGATTTTCAAGAGTCTGGATGAGGGCGTGACCGCGTGGCTCCTCGACACCTTCTGGCAGGCGGGTGTGCATATCATGGGCAGCCACACGTTTCATGACATGGCAGCGTATTGGCCGTCCTCGCCCGGACCGCTCGCCGCCCCAATGAACGAAATCCCGAAAGTCGTTTTCTCCGCGAAGGGAATTGTTGAGCCCCGGAGCCCAGAGGTAACCACGCGGTCGCTACAAGACGCTGCGGACGCGATGGCGGCGAAAGGCCTGAAACCGGTGCCCACCCTATCGCCTAGTGCGGCGACCTGGGGCAAAGCACGTGTGGCCGAGGGGGATCTTTCCGTCGAGACCGCGCGTCTCAAAGAGGAGCCTGGCAAGGATATCCTGGCTCACGGAGGCGGGCGATTCGCCCAGAGCCTGGCGAAGCTTGGGCTTATCGATGAATACCGGCTGCTGGTTCATCCCGCAGCCTTGGGGTGTGGCCTGCCCTTGTTTTCCGCCTTAACCAAGCCTGTTGATTTCAAACTCCTCAGCTCGACGGCGTTTGCCGCGGGGGCAGTCGCGAACGTCTATCGGCCCGCGTGACGCAGGAGAAGGGAGCTACACGCATGACGCATTCGAGGGGGCTAAGGGGTTCTGCGTGCCTGCGGTGTCGTATTGGGAGGACCCCTGTTCTACATCGTTACCGCACTGCAATGGAAGTTCAAGGTGGTCCGTAGGTCACGATCAATCGGATTTTCCCTAATAGCAGGAGCAACCACAATGCAGATTCGCAACGTAATTATCAAGGTAGATGATCAAGACAAGGCTCTTTCCTTCTACACAGTTGTCGTGGGCTTCGTGAAGAAGCAAGACGTCCTCATTGGTGGCGTTCGATGGCTGACGGTATCCGCGCCGGAGGGGGCCGAGGGCGTCGAACTGGTGCTGGAACCCAACAACTTTCCACCAGCGCGGGCGTCTCAGAAGGCGCTATATGACGCCGGCTTCCCGGCCGCAGTACTCACTACGAACGACATTGTTGCCGAGTATCAGCGTCTCAAAGGCCTAGGTGTCACGTTCCGTAGTGAGCCCAAGAACATGGGACCAGTCACCACAGTTGCCTTTGAGGACACATGTGAGAATCTCATCATGTTGGTTCAGCCTGTGGCTTAACCTGCCGAAGATCGCCGGGCCGATGTCAGGGGAAGCCCATAGACTTGGAGCGCTATTGGCGTACGCTGGTTCACGTCCCGGCAGCTCGTGGGAAATTCCCCAAACTATGAGGCGGTACTGCCGCGCGACCTCAACCAGTCGGTCGAAGTCCCAGCCGACCAGCTTTCGCAGGCGGTTCATCGAGTCTCTCAGTTTTCAGACGAACGCTCCAATGCGATCCGCCTGCGGATGGAAAAGAACCAATTGCGCGTCTTCTCATCGAGCGCCGAAAAGGGGGAGTCCGAAGACTCGCTTGAGACCACCTACGGCGGCGATCCTTTGGTGATTGGCTTCAACTCGCGCTATGTGCTGGACTTCCTGAAAGCGGCGGGCGGCGGCAATGTCAGATTCCACTTCAAGGCAACGGATGCTCCGGGCGAGTTCCGGACCGATCCAACCTCGGACGGAGACTGCGACTACAACTATCGGTACATCGTGATGCCCGTGCGGAGCTGATGGACGCCATTCGAATCACTTGAGCTTTATGCCTACCAGATCGCCGTCCTGATTCTCCTCCATGTAGAGTTGAATGCCTTCAGCTTCGTAGATGTATGCACCTTTGAATCTTTGCGAAGGTTCACCCAGCAATTTGATAATCGGCGCGATGGGGAGATTGGTCTGCCGCGAAATATAAGCCGAGTAGGCGCGACGCATGCTTGGCGGCCGCTCTCGATCTTGGAGGCTGGGACAAAGACAGCCAATCGAAAGACCGGAAATCTCGTATTTTCCGACCGGAAAATCTCCCAACTTGTTCGCAAAATCGTCATTCACGAATTGAGCGTGCCAAAGTGTTTGAAAACGACTGTATAATCCAGGCCTTCCCCTCAGGAATTGGTTTCTAGTTTTGATTTCTAGAGTTAAGTTCCACGGGCAACTAACCTTTTATCCGAAATGCTGCAGAGGTTCGTTTAGGTACAAAGGAGGGTGCCGATGCTCCAATCTGCTATTACAATCCACGGAATCTGGAGCAATGGGCTTTGGCAAGAGAACGTCGCGCCGGTGCTCTACCCACACTTCAGGCCGGTTTCCGTGAAATATCCGTATTATCGATGGCTCGGACCGCTGGACCTAATACTCGAGCCTTATGTTCTGGCGGCGGGTGCAGTGGGGTGGTTCTTCTCCCAGTTTTTCGAGCGATCTCGCCAGATTGTGGATACACACGCAACTCTGCTTCTGGTCGTTTGGCTATTGTTAGCTGTTTCGATTACTTTCTTGCGCCTCGGGAATGCGCTGAGTCGTGTTCGGAAGGAGGTGTCTCACGCAATTGCGGCAGGTGCGCAGCCCCACATCATCGCGCATAGCCTGGGCAGTTTTCTAGTTGGCAGAGCTCTATGGCGAATACCGCCGATGCGAGCGCATCGGATCGTACTCGCGGGCTGTGTTTTGAAGCGCCGATTTGATTGGGAAGGATTACTGCGTGCCAAAGCTGATGCTTTCGATGCTATCCGGAATGAGGTTTCCGGCAAAGATTGGGTGGCCTGGGCAGCAAAATTTCTCCGTTGGCGTTTCTGGGATTTTGGATCGGCTGGCCGCAAGGGTTTTCTAGGAAATGACGCCTTTGTCCATGATGTCAATGAGCATTCTGAGGCATGCAGTCATTGCCTTGCTGCGAGTGCACCGGCTCGAGTACACAATTTCATCAGCCCTCATTTAGGGCATAGCGGAGTACTTGAAACGTCAGATTTTGCGTCGAACTATTGGCTCCCCTTCTTTCTCGAAATCGAGCCGAGCGAGTTTCATCTATTTCTTCGTGTGTGCTCGGGCATTGTGGTTGGGTTGCCACTCACCGTCAGTGGTGGCGCGGCAGGGAAGCTAGAGGATGAGCAGTTCAAGAAGATAGCAGCCAAATTGCTTTTTCAGAAGTGGAGTTGGGCGGGGGGACAAAAGATTGAGGAGTACGTTCGAACTCAGATTGAACGCTACTATCCTGGATATGAGGCTGATCCCCGCCGAATGAGCGACCTGATAAAGCAAGTTGTCATTGGCGTTTGCCGATTGGGCGACGACGCTCGCGATGCCCTTTCCGAAAAACTGGACGAAACAAGGAAAGGTGAACGAAAGCTAGACAGATATGACAGCCCGACACGGGACAGTCGGATCTCCTCGCTCAACCCTCGGCAGGCAGTGTTGAAAGCGCTAGAGAGCGCCGTTAAACAGGAGCGATCTGCCAGATGACTCCTGAGCAAGAGCGGAAAATGCAAGCGGCGATCGAAGCGTTAGGTCGAGACAGGCACGACGAGGACGCATGGCGCATCGTTGTTACCGCAACGTGGCCCATTGCGATGGCGACGGCCAACCGCATTTTGAGAGGTGCGCTCGACCTGGCCGAGGACGCCACGGCGGAGGCTTTCGGGCGGATTGCACAATATGCGGACTTTCGATTCTTAAAGCTTGTTGAGCCTGCGGATTTCGTAAAATATTTGAAGCAGGTAGTCCGGCGATGCACCTACGGCCTGCTCAAGGAGATCTACCGCCGCTCTCATGAAGTGCCGTTGGACCTGGAGAGGTCTGAGATTGAGCCGGCACAGCACGCATCTACGCCTGAGACAATATTTGGAGCTAACGAGCTTCGCGATGAGCTATCGAAAACACTGAACTCGGAGGAACGGCGGCTGTTCAATTTGATGCTCGACGGACTTACGACCGAAGACATTGGCAAGAGCTTGGGCATCAGCTACGGATCAGCCGGCGTCCGCCTTCATCGTATGCGCGGGAGGATCCGTAAGCTGTTGATACAAAAGGGAATATTATAGGGGTCGCAGCTGTAAAAACTTCGGACGAAGGCCGGTTATATATAGTGAGGGACAAGGAGACAGCTATGAGGCTTCCATTGAGCCGTGAAAGACGCACTGAAGAGAGCCGCGCGGAAGAATTGCAGCAGCTTCTGAATGAGATTGAACCAATTGAACCATATGAGACCCCGGCCGAGCGCGAGAAGTCAGAGTTTGATGATGCAGGAGTGTTTTCATCGTTCAGGGCATCAATTGAGCGCCGGGCCGCGGACCTCGGGATGACGCCTGAGCAGCTCTTGACCGACTATGGTCGGTGCCTGCGTGAGTCTACATACCCTACACCTGAGTGCCTGCAACCAGAAGACGTGCAGGCAATTATCGATACGGACGCACGCACGCCCGAACAGGCGATACACATCGAGGCATGTCAGCCGTGTAAACAGCTTCTTGTGAAGGCTAGCTCGCCAATAGGCATAGAAAGAATACTGTCGAAAATTCGTGCTGCCGAAGGGATGGAGCAACCAGCCGATTCATCTACGGTTAAAGCCGCTGTAGCGGGAGCAGCACATGCCGCCACCAAGAGCGGTACCTGGCGGCTTAAGGATAAGATCGTGTCCGTTAGTCAGTTGTTGCGACGATAAGCAACTGGCCTGATGAGGTTATTTGTCGGCGTAAACGGCGACGCCTTGCCGAGAAGCGCAACCATCATCGCGAGGTCCCCGACTATTGCGGTCGCTTAATAGACAGCCGCAAGTCCTTCAACTCGTCGAGGCAGGCGGCACACTGCCGGATGTGGTCAAGGATGGAGTCGGACCCAAAGGCTTCGGGTTTGTTTGCCAGCCTTGTTAAGGCGGGTTGTCCTGGACAATTGACGCGTTCGTGATTGGGATGATCTCTGTGCATCAGACGATCAAATGCGGCGATCAAATTGTCAAGTTCTTCCTTCCGCCCCACGATAAGCCCCTCTCGCGATTTTGTAGCACGCTTGGTCTCGACTGCGACCAGAGTTGAATTGTCTGCCCTCTTATACGGCTTCCCGATGGACGAAAGCCATCTGAATTCGTGAATCCGACAAAAAACTCTTTCTCGAACGAGATACTTTCTCGTTTCGCCGCCATATACAAGTAGGAGCAACCCTCCGAATCCTGAATCCAGGGTGTTCGTTTTATTGATGAAGAATACGCTGGCAAAAGGCGCCGCACCTTCCGCTGGCCCAAGGAAGCCCGAGAGCTGGTGAGAATTCACTTGCATGCCCAGCGGGCACACCCGGGTGAGCAAAAATCTGACGATGAAGTGCGAGTGCTGGTCACGAAGTTGGTGGAAGTCTCGCGCAACCCAAGAGACGCTTGCTGGCGTTTCATGCGTCAGTCAGGAATTGCAGGCAAACGGTCCTACTGCCAGTGGCCCGAACGAACACAAC
>JAYTQD010000546.1:0-1053 GCA_043746935.1 Acidobacteriaceae bacterium
CTACTGATCGCCAAAGGCGCCGACGTCAATCTGCAGAATCTGGAGAAGGAGTCACCGCTCCTGACGGCGGCATTCAAGGGCCACGCGCCCATCGTGCGCCTGCTGCTCGATCACGGTGCAAATGTTGATGCAACCGACCGCGTGTTGCGCCCCGCGATGGTCTACGCCGCAGAAAGCGGCCATACCGACATCGTGACGATGCTTCTGGATGCAGGAGTGGATGTAAACAAAACTTATCACCACGACCTCACGGCACTGATGTGGGCGGCAGGCGCTGGGAAAACCGATACAGTGAAGCTATTGGTTGAACGGGGTGCCGACATCTCGCGCAAAGACGATCGCGGCAAGACGGCGGTGCAGATTGCGGCAGCGGCGGAGCGCAAGGAGACCGAGGAACTGCTCGAAAAGCCGTGAAAACAGGCGAGAAGCGAAAGCTCCGTGACGGCGTGAAAATGCCCGGTCTTACGGGCATTTCAGTGCAGGCTAACGCCTAACCACTAAATCACCAGCCACTATTCACTAATCACCAGTTGCCTCGCCGGCGACCATATCCATGAGCCCAACGATTTTTCGAGACGGGAAATTCAGATTTTTCTTTTTCTCAAGAGAAGAATCGAGAATGCACGTACATGTGGTTTCGGGCGACGGAGAAGCCAAGTTTTGGATTGAACCAGACATCGAACTGGCGCAGAATTACGCTCTATCGGAGCGCGATCTGCGCGCGGTCAAGGCCTTGATCAAGGAGCACGAGGACGGCATCCGCAGCGCTTGGCGACAGCATTTTGGAAGTTGAAGTCACGAATGTATCCGGCCATGGCTTATGGATACTTGTGAGCGGCGAAGAATTATTCCTGCCGTTCGACAAGTTTCCATGGTTCCGCGATGCCCCGATCGGGAAAGTGACAAATGTCGAACGGCCGCAGCCGCATCACCTCTACTGGCCCGAACTCGATGTCGATTTGCACGTCGATTCAATAAGAGATCCGGATAAATTTCCCCTGCTGTCGAAGTAGGGTAGAAGCGGTGATGTAGTGGCCAATCGTTCAATGGCCT
>JAYTQD010000547.1:0-1052 GCA_043746935.1 Acidobacteriaceae bacterium
TGCGGAGTGGGCCAAGGTGCAGAGCGCGCCGAAAAAATGGGTCAACGGCCTGGTGCAGCGCGCGAAGGTTCCTGCATGACGCCTAACGTTTGACATGAGCCGCGCCGTAAGGCGTCGGCTCGATGGAATGGTTAGGCGGCTGGTGAACAACGGCACGGAAGGAAGCGAACTGTGATACATGTACGCGAGCAAGACCCCGCGAAGCCCCAGGGCGAGACGCGGATCAGGTGCGGCTTGGTAGCGATGCTACGCGGCGACACGATGTTCTTTGAAGATGAACCTGGCGCGTGGCGCGTGGCTCACGGCTAACTGCGAAGGCTGCAACCCAGGCGGACCGAAGCAACTGGGCACGCCGATTTCGCAGTTGAGCGGCCGACCCGGACACCCCGGATTTGATGCGTTCCGCGACATTGCGGGAAGCTGGGGCTACGAGTAAACATGACGCCTAACGTTTAACATGAGGGGTGCACAAAAGGCGCAGCCTTTTGGGCCTCCCCTCGATGGAAGGGTTAGATGGCTCGTTGAACGGAGGCACAATCTTTAGACGGTGTTTGAGAGTTGCAGCGGCGTGGAAAGCAGACACGCTAATCAGTGGATGGAGAGATCACCCGGTGTAGCGATACGGTGCGGGTGTAGGGGCCGAGATGAGTATGGTTAGGCCCTGACGGTGATATGTAAAACGAGGCGACACCACCAGCGCGCCTATCCACCACATAGCCGGCGTAGCGCCCGGCCTGCAACTCTGAGACACCAGATTCGCGCGAAAGCGCAAAAGAGCGAGGGTTTCGGTTGGGCGCCCCATAGCGGCTGCGAAAGCATGCCGTGTGACCCGCAAGGGTTGAGGACGGCGAATGAAAGCGCCGGCAAACCGATGACAGGCCAGAAAGACGGTCACGAATTGAAGCCATCTAACGTTTGACATGAGGGGTGCACAAAAGGCGCAGCCTTTTGGGCATCCCCTCGATGGAAGGGTTAGGCGTCTTGGTGGATGAAGGAGAGAACGATGGCAAACAAACTACCCTTGACGAACCGTTGCCAAAAGTGTGGCGAGT
>JAYTQD010000548.1:0-1052 GCA_043746935.1 Acidobacteriaceae bacterium
AGGGCCGGCAATGGTCAGGAATCCGCTGTTCAACATGGCGGAATCGCCCTTGATAGGAGTCTTAATGCCCAGTTCGCGCGCCTGCCGGATGACGCGGGCCGCTTCGACATAGAAACCAAATACCAGTATGTGCTCGGGATTGGCCTGCTTGACCGCCAATAATTGCGAACTGAAATCGGTCTCGCCATTGTTGAACTTCTGCTGCACCAGGATCTCGATGCCGTAGCGCTCCTTGATCAATTTGATGACCGCGTCGGTAAGCGACTGGGAGTATTCGTCCGCGCCATGGATAACCGCGACCTTCTTCACCTTCAGATACTCCCCGATAAATGTCGCGTCGTTCTGGGCAATATCTCTAACATCGATGGTCGCCCCAGAAAACACCCAACGGCTCTGCGCGTCGATAATTTTGGGGCTGGCACCCGTGCTGTTGAAGTAAGGCACTTTCGCCCGGTGGGCTTCCTCCCCGACAACGATCGCGCCACTGCTAATGCCGCCTCCGAAAATGGCGAAGACTTTGTCGCTCTCAATCATTTTCTTGGTCACTGCCTCCGCTTCCGAGGGCTTGCCGCCATCGTCGTAGGAGATCATCTTGATCTTTCGCCCGTTGATTCCGCCGACCGCATTGATTTCGTCGATCGCCAGCAGCGCGCCGTCACGGCCACCCAAACCAATCCAGCTCGCCGGGCCCGTCAGCGGGCCGTGGTAGCCAATCAGTATTTCCTGTTGCGCCTGCGCGACAGAAGCAATCACCATGGCGACCGCCAGAGCGCCCGCCAGTTTTCCCAGACCCGAAAGCATGTTCATATCCTTGACCTTTCAAAAGACTCCAACAAGCTACCTATCCCACGCCGCCGTCTTGGACGAAAGCCTGGGGGCCAACTCGACCACCACCGTTCTCTACACCAGTCGCCTTCACGAACCGCAGCAAGCTCACGGCTTCGAACGCCACCGCTACCACTTCAGGCTTGCGTTAGCTGGGAACTTGCTCGTTGGGACCGGAACCTTAAAGTCCGCAATTGGCTGGAAGCTACCGCCTTTGACCCTGAAGT
>JAYTQD010000549.1:0-3051 GCA_043746935.1 Acidobacteriaceae bacterium
CGATGTTCCGCCTTCACGCCCGTCGGCGACGGCACGCTCTCGACCACATACAGCCGGTTCATGGGTGCATCGGGATTGCGACGCGACGCGTAGTCATGCGTATAGCGCGCCGACCCCGGGAAACTCGGGGACAAGAAATCGGCGTCGAGCGACAGGATTACATCCGCGCCTTCCAGCCGATACTGCGTCTCCACCGCCTGCCCAAACGCCAGCATCGACCCCGCCAGAACATTATCGCGATGCAGCGGCGAATACTGATGCCACTTGGCTTTGGGATACATCTTCAGCAGCAACTGGATCTGATTGAATAACGTCGGCGAGGAGACCGGGCCGGTCAAGAGGCGGAAGCCTTCTCCGTCCACCGCCCGCTGCCCCGCCATGCGGGTGCGAATCTGATCGACAAAATTCTTCCACGACCGCGTTTCGCCCAGGTACACCGGCGTCTGCGAGCGATCCGGGTCATACATGTCGAGCACGGTGGCCTGCGCGAAAATGTCCGCTGCGCCCAGGCTCGCCGGATGCTCGGGATTCCCTTCAATCTTGGTAGGCCGCCCCATGTGGCTCTCGACCAGCACGGGACTGGCATAGCCGCCGAGCAGCGTGGACGAGGCGTAAAACTGCGGCCTTCCGGGGACAAGATCTTCCGGCTGGCGCACATAGGGAACAATCTGCTCCAGCGGTTGCCGCGTGCAGGCCGTCATCCCGGCCAGCGCCAGCGACGCGCCCATCATCTGCAAAAATCCGCGCCGCGACACCGAATCCAGCCACTCCGAAGACCCCTTGGGGAATTCGCGATGCATCATCTCGCGAAATTCCTGGCTCCCCGCCAGCTCTTCCAGACTCCGCCAGTACTCGGGACCGCGCGTCTCGGCAATCTCTTCGCGCACGGCTGCCAAGTCTAACGTTTTGGCGCCAAGCGTCTTCTTCTTGCCCGGGCAAATCTCTTCGCGTTTTGTATTCTCAGCGTCCATCTTATTTTTCAGCCTTACCGGTGACAGGTCGAACAGCTCGTAATATCGCTCACATTGCGCAGATGATACTTCGCCACCAGCGCCTGGCCCAGCGCTTCCTGATCGGCGTAGTCCTTGCCGTCCAGCGCCACCGGCTCGTCGTGCGTCGGCTGCTTGTATTCCATGTTGAAAACTTCATCGCGCGGCCGCAGAAACTTCTCCGGCGCGCGGTGGCATTCCAGACACCACTCCATCTGCAACGTATTCGCCGCATACATCAGCGGCATCTTATCGACGGGTCCGTGGCAGGTATTGCAGCCCACACCCTTATTGATGTGAATGCTGTGATTAAAATAGACAAAATCGGGCAGGTCGTTCAATTTACTCCACACCAGCGAGTGCCCGCTGCGGTAGCTCTCGCGCACTGGCTCGAGCAAAGCCGCGTTCGTCCAAATCTGCGAATGGCAGTTCATGCAGGTCTTGGTGGGCGGGATGCTGGCGTAGGCCCCGGTTTCGACCGAGGTGTGGCAGTAACGGCAATCAATTCCCAGCCCAGCCACGTGGTGCTGATGACTAAACGGCACGGGCTGCGGCTTCGTCACCCCTTGATAAGTTATGTAGGGCGAACGCTCAAAGGCAAACAAACCGGCGAACGTCGCGCCGCCTAGCAGCACAACGGCAACAATGCCCGCCTTCGAGTAGAGATTAATACTGCGATGAAAAATCTGCGCCATTCGAACGAAGTTTCCTAGTGCAAAACGTCCTTAGAAGTTATGAAGCGGGGTACAAGCCCCCGCGAACAGTTTTTCGCCCTCAAAATATTAGTTCTATACCGCGTGTGATCTTTGTCACGGAAACAGGTGATTATAAACAAGCTCGCGAAGCTTTGTCTTGTGTTTTTCGAAATTTCCCGCGCACATTCTCGTAAAGGGAAAAAAATCCCGCTTCGGCACTCACTCTTCTTGCAACCCAGCTCTCGAATTTACCGCAAATTCATGGCGAGAATCCTCGGTTCCGTCATCTCTTCCATGGCATAGCGGAGTCCTTCGCGTCCCAAACCCGAATCTTTCACGCCACCATACGGCATGTGATCAATACGGAAGGAGGGAACCTCACCCGCCATCACCCCGCCCACTTCCAGCTCATCAAAGGCCTGGAAAATTCGCTTGGCATCGCGGGTAAACACGCCCGCTTGCAAGCCGAAATCCGAATGGTTCACCCGCTCCAGCGCCTCCTCAAAGCGATCATAGGGTTCCACCGTCACCACCGGCGCGAACAACTCTTTGCAATTCACTTTCATATCCGGCTGCGTATTGCTGAGCACGGTGGGTTCCAGAATGGAGCCTTTGCGCTTGCCACCGCATAGAATGCGCGCACCTTTGGTTACGGCTTCCTGCACCCATTCCGTAGCCCGTATCGCATCCGACTCCCGAATCAGCGGACCAATGTCCGTCGTCTCTTCCATGGGGTCGCCCATGCGCAACTTCTGCACTCCCGCCACCAACAACTCCGTAAACTTCCCGTAAACGCTGCGCTCCACGAAAATTCTCTGCACCGAGATGCAGGTCTGCCCCGCATAGGTATACCCGCCCACAACACAACGCTCCGCCGCATAGGCCAGATCCGTGTCGTCATGCACGATCACGCCCGCGTTTCCGCCCAGCTCCAGCGCCACGCGCTTGCGTCCCGACCGCCCCTTGATGCTCCATCCCACCGGAGCGCTCCCGGTAAAGCTGACCATCTTAATGCGGTCGTCTTCTACAAGAACGCCTGTGTCTTCATTCGACAGCATCAGCACGTTCAGCCCGCCATCCGGCCATCCCGCTTGCTGCACAATCTCGCCCAGCATCAGCGAAGCAGTCGGAGCCTGTGGCGCGGGCTTCAGCACCATCGGACACCCACACGCAATCGCCGGAGCCACCTTATGCGCCACCAGATTCAGCGGAAAATTAAACGGCGTAATCCCCGTAATCGGACCAATCGGAAACCGCTTCACAATCGACCACCGCCCCGCCGTCGATTCCTGCCAGTCCAGCGGCAAATACTCCCCGCCCAGCCGCGTAGCTTCCTCCGCCGCGATCTGGAACGTAAACACCGCCCG
>JAYTQD010000550.1:0-1051 GCA_043746935.1 Acidobacteriaceae bacterium
GTGGCGGTATAAGTGGCGACAAGATCGAGGATGTTGCGCATGCCTTCGGGACCTGTTGCGGTCAGTCCGCCCACTCGCTCACTGCCTGCGTAATCCACCACTGCAATGGTCAGCGGCTTTATCGGAGTTACCGAGAAGCCCAGTTCCAGGGTCTTTTGCTTGTTGGTGTCCTTCACATCGTCCCACCCGTTATTCACCCCGCCGAACACGCTCAACTTGTCGTTGACTGCGTACGTGGCGCGCAAGCCGGTGTGCGCGAAGGGGATGGCGTAACCGAACAAGATCGAACGCGAATAATTGACGTCGTTGGTGGAGTTGATGACTTCGGCCCCCGCATTTGTGACGTATTTACCGGCGATCACCGTGAGCGGGCCATGGGCATACTGGGCGTACGCTTGGGTGACATCAAACTGTGATTCGGTATTGGTATCGAACGAGTGGATGACCTTGGCGTCTCTGCCCGCAGTGAGATTGACTACGCCGCCGAAGCCTTCCGTGGGCTGCTTGGCGATGGTGACGGCCGCTTGGTGAAGATTGAATGAGTTGGGCTCGGTGTCGAACACCCGGTCTGGAACTCTGCTGGAAAAAGCACCCGTGCCGGAAAGGTGCGAATAAGCCGTATCGATATAACCGTTCAGGCTGATTCCTGAGGAATCCAAAATCTGACTCATGGTTGGAATTGCCGGGGCGGCCGGCTTTGCGTCTTCGGCAGAGGCCACCGTCGGCGACGCAAATGCGCTAACCACAGCAGCGGCTAAAAGTTTGTTCCTCAGCATGGTGATGTTCCTTTGATGATGATTATTGAAATGACTTGATTGAAAACAGCCGATTGAAAACAGCCGCGAGAGGCGTCAGCATTTAACATGCCAAATGAAAACGCCTCCCCAATGAACGACTTAAGATGCTCCCCGGCAAACGTTCGGACCGCATCGCACCAAAAAAAGGCGGCCTTGCGGGGCTTTGCACTCAAGAAGTGCGGACCGCCGGCCGGCGCGCTTTGTTACACTCCATAGAGGAGGTGCGCACTTGGAAACCCGATTTCTGGACGAGT
>JAYTQD010000551.1:0-19920 GCA_043746935.1 Acidobacteriaceae bacterium
CAACACGACATCGATAAACAACGCCATCACAATATACACAGCCGGCAGCACCGGATACCCAATCGCGCGATACGGACGATCAGCACCTGGCCGCTTCACCCGCAAAACAAACAGCGCCATAATCGTCAGGATATAGAACACCAGTACGGCAAACACAATATAGTCGAGCAACTGCCCATAGCTGCCCGATACGCACAGAATACAGGTCCACACCATCTGCACCATCAAGGAAACCGCCGGCGTCCTGTACTTAGGATGCAGTTCGCCCACTTTGCGGAAGAACAATCCATCCTTCGCCATGGCGTAATAAACCCGCGCCCCGGAAAGAATCAGCCCGTTATTGCAGCCAAACGCGGATAAGAGAATGGCGAATGCCATCAAACTCCCGCCCAGCCCACCGAGCATCTGTTGCATGACGGCCGTGCCGACGCGGTCTTCGCTGGCAAATTTAATCCCGCGATCTAAAATCGTCGCGCCCGCCGCCACCCCATCCAACGGCAGAACCTGCAAGTAGATGAAGTTACACAGCATGTAGAGCAGCAAAACCACGCCCGTTCCCAAGGCCAGCGACAACGGCAAATTGCGGCTAGGATTCCGCACTTCCCCGGCGGTAAACGTCACGTTGTTCCAAGCGTCGGCAGAAAACAGCGACCCCACCTGCGACACCGCCAAAATCGTCAACGTCCCCACCAAAACGACAGGCCCGCTCGCCCCAACTTGCAGCGGATGTAGCGCCGACAACCCAGCATTCCGCCAAAAATGCCCGTTGAAATTCGCCGCCAAAGCCGTGGCATTCCGCCCCAGGAACACACCCAGCGTCACCAGCCCCGCCAGCGCGGAAATCTTGGCAATGGTAACAATATTCTGGATCAGCGCACCCAGGCGCAAGCCGAAAATATTAATGACTGAAAGCACCACGACCAAAAGAATGGCCACCAGATTCTGTGTGCTCAGCCCCACATCCATGTTGCCCAACACCATGGGGCCAACGTGGAACTCCGGCACATGCGCCAGATGCAGAATCCAGTTCTTCGCCGAAATCGAAGGAAAGAACACGCCGAGAAACTTGCCAAACGCCACCGCCACGGCCGCAATCGTCCCCGTCTGGATCACTAGAAACAAGGTCCACCCGTAAAGAAATCCCCACAACGGCCCTAGCCCCTCACGCAGATAAACGTACTGTCCACCCGCACGCGGCATCATCGCCGCCAGCTCGCCATACGACAGCGCGCCAATGATGGTCATGAACGCCGTCACCAGCCACGCGCCCAGCAACAGCGCCGGTGAATCCACAGTGCGCGCGATATCGGCGGAAACAATGAAGATGCCGGAGCCAATCATCGACCCCATGACCAGGGTGGTGGCGCTGGTCAGGCCCAGGCCTTGAACGAAGCCTTCGCCAGTGGAAGGGGTTGCAGCGGAAGCGGAACGATTGTCTTGGTCTTGTAAACTCACGCAGTCCTCGGACGAATAAGCGGTCTCAAGGAATTTACCCTAAGATGCGGAGAAAAGGCGTAAAAAATCGGTCACCGCCGATTGGGGAGAGGCGAGGAGGTGGGAAATCACGGCTACGCTGTCGGCGCCTGCGTCGATCACCGAGCGGCAGTTTTGGCGGGTGATGCCGCCAATGGCGACCAGCGGCTTCGAGGTGAGGGCTCGCGCACGGCGGACGCCTACGAGGCCAATGACTGGGTCGGGGCGCTCTTTGCTGGTTGTGGCGAAGACTGGACCGACGGCGATGTAGTCGGCTGAAGTGGCGTCGGCTGAGATTAGTTGTTCGGGATTGTGGGTGGAGACGCCTAGCCAGCGCGAGGGGCCGATGAGTGCCCGGACACTTTGGGGAGACAGATCGTCCTGCCCGACATGCGCGCCGCCAAAGCCGGCCGCTAGAGCAAGATCAGCGCGATCATTCATGATCAAGCGCACGTGCTCTGGAAGAGCCTGCCGCAACGCCAGAGCATGATCTAGAATCTGTCGCGCTGAACCCGTCTTGTTGCGATATTGCAATAAAGTCACGCCACCAGCGGCGAGTTCCTGCGCAAAATGAAGAAGGTCTTTTGTTTCGGAAAAGAAACCAGCATCGGCGATGGCGTACAGACGGGGGAGCTTCACTTGGAGGGCGCGCGCCGGGGCCGCTGCTTGGCAGAAATGGATTTCACGATGGTGTAGCCTTTTTCGGCTGGAAGCGGGCGCTTCGCTTGCGCCGACGCCGCCTTCAGCAGCGCTTCCACCTCAGGGTGCGCCAGCGTCGCCGGTCCCTCCAGGCGAATAAAGCGAACCTGATTTCCGTTACCTAGAAGATTCTTGTAAGGATCAGGCAAGGTCTTTCCCCAATTAAAAAACAAAGTCACTCCGTGGGCGTTCGCCGCCAAGGAAACCAGGCAGTCCGACGCCCGCTCAGTAGTGCAGAATCCGAAGACCAGAAAATTGTAGTTGTCGTAGACCAGTTCAATCGCTGTCGGAAACCGCTTCCGCACCGCCGTCCGCAGAGAGCCGATGAGCTTCGCCATCTTCGGATCAAACTTGGCGATGGAGGCGGCGATTTGCTTCGCTGGGGATTCGGGAGGGGTAGGTTTTGGCTTTGACTTCATCCCGTTAGTCCTCAACCGCCAATCTACGTGAACAGATCTTCCACCCGCAACCCGCCGGACCGCTCGTTCATTTCGTCCCGCGTAAACGCCCTCCCAGCTCTTACGTGCAGCAACTGCTTCGTCAGCGCGTCCACTTCCTTCGCTCTCACCGCAGCCAATGTGCGCCCCTCCAACCATTCCCGCACAATCGCGAAAAAAGTCTCGATTCTCATCAGTCCAGCTCCTTCAGGTCAGATATAACATGTGACTATTATAGCGCTCACGGCAGAACAGTCTAGACTATTTTGCCATATATGTAATAATGGTCCACATGGGAGACCACCACCGCCTCTACTCAACCATCCTAGCTGACCACCTGCAAAGGCATCGCCAGATGGCCCTAGTCTCAGGGCCGCGCCAGGTCGGTAAGACCACCGCCTGCCGCGCCCTCAGCGATTCCTATCTCAATTGGGATAACGCCGACGACCGCCGTCAGATGCTTCTCGGCCCTGCGGCTCTGGCGCAATCTCTCTACCTCGACCGCCTTAGCACCAAGCCCCCCGTGGCCGTCCTCGACGAACTGCACAAATACTCCAAGTGGAAAGCTCTGCTGAAAGGTTTCTTCGACACCTATGGCGACCGGGTCCACCTCATCGTCACCGGCAGTTCCCGGATTGACGTATTCCGTCGCGGCGGCGACAGCCTAATGGGGCGCTACTTGCTTTACCGCATGCACCCCCTCAGCGTCGGTGAGGCCCTACGAACCGATCTGCCGAAGAGGGAAATCCACCAACCCGCGGAAATCAAGCGCGCCGATTGGGATGCGCTGTTGGAGCACGGAGGTTTCCCCGAGCCATTCTACCGCCGCGATAGCCGCTTCACCCGCCGCTGGCGTTCTCTGCGGCAAGAGCAGCTCTCCCGCGAAGATCTGCGCGAGGTCGCTAGAATCACCGACATCGGCACCATCGAAACCCTCATGCAGTTGCTCGCCGAGCGCAGCGCCCAACAACTTATCTATTCCAATTTAGCAAGCGAGATTCAAGTCGCCATCAATACCGTCAAACGCTGGATTGATCTACTGTCTCGTCTACATTACGGATTCATGGTGCGGCCATGGTTTTACAATGTTGCCAAGGCTCTGCGGAAAGAACCCAAGTGGTTTCAACGCGACTGGAGCGGCGTCGCCGACGACGGCGCACGCGCGGAAACTCTCGTTGCCTGCCATCTCCTGAAAGCCGTGGAGGGCTGGACCGACCTGGGCTTTGGCGACTTTGAGTTGCGCTACTTACGCGATAAACAAAAACGCGAAGTAGATTTTCTAGTAGTACGCGACCGGAAGCCCTGGTTCCTAGTGGAGGTCAAACTGAAGGACGCAACACTCTCGCCGTCGCTCGCCTACTTCCAGTCCCAAACCAAAGCGCCCCACGCCTTCCAGGTAGTCCTCGACCTCCCCTACGAAGCGGCGGACTGTTTCCAAGTCAAACACCCAGTTGTGGTCCCAGCTAAAACTTTCCTGAGCCAACTCCTCTGAAGGACAAGATGCATGTGTGGAGCGGACACTCCTGTCTGCACATGGGTAGAGCAGGCCTTCAAGCTTGCGTTAGAGGCGCGAACGGACCGGGCTTAACCCCCGAAGTAAGAACCCTTCGCTGAGTACTCGGAAGCCGTTTATGAAACACACTCTTGGGCCAGATTCAACACCGTAACGTCGATGTGACCACGGTAACGATTGAGGCTAATGTTCTATGTTCTAGACTACACAGTAGTAAACATTCCCCGTCTTGGAGGGTCGATCTCAAATGTCTGCTACAGGATCAGCACTAGCGAGAGAAGAAGTTGTCTTCTATTCGGATGATAGCGGGGTGCGGGTAACGAACTCGCGCCTCATCAGCGGAAGCACAACCTACGCCATGAACAACATCACGTCCGTCAGCTTGAATTCTGAATCGCCGAGCCGCGTCTGGCCGTTGGTCTTCTCAAGTATTGGAATCTTCTCCTGCTTGAATGGACTGTCTGGCACCGAACATTCCGGTGTTGTATTCGGGCTGTTCATGCTGGGCATCGGCGTTCTCTGGTGGAAAGCACAGAAAACAAAGTATCACCTCAAAATTGCCAGCGCCTCTGGCGAAATGAATGCGATTACGTCGACAAACAAGAAGCGAGTGGAAAGCATCATCCAAGCTGTCAACGAAGCCATAATTGGAAGAGGTTGAACTTCCGGACAACCAGATGCCCGGGTGCCGCGTCCTTGTCGCATTCAGCGGCAGGGCGGGACCTTACCCCCCATCCACTCGGGGGGAAATTAGAAACGACATTGCAAGTCGCCTGACGTTTGACTCTACTCACGAACTCTTGCTCATTCCCACCAACACCAACAGCAAAAGGCCTCCGATCGCGAGCGTAGCCAAGGCTTGCTGATTCTGCTTCATCATCGAGTTTCTCAGCACGGTTTCCCGGAGGCTGTACATCGCCTGCTGTGGATTCTCAAATGCAGCGACGTAACGAAGTTCCTTGATGAATCCTGGAAGCGACAGTCCCTGGTCCAATACAAAGGGCAGAATCGGCTTCTGGCAACCATGAGCAATACCGATTTCCTGATTTACCCATTCCGAAGCAGCCGCGTTTTTACTCCAAAGTAAAACGAACAGATCGCATGCCAGAATCGCATTTTTTATGGCCGAAGCCAGTGGAGCGCCCGGCGTCACAGCGTACTCAGACACGAAACATTCGACATCAGGGAACTGCAATAACGCCCGCAATGCATCGACGTTGGGAATGTCTTTCGTCGAGTAGCTGATAAAGGCTTTATACGCCATGGTCTGGGCCGCTTTTCTATTTTCTGATGGGTGAGCCTTCCAGGAAGCGAAACTGGAACACTTTGTTCTCCTGACTTCAGCTGTACCCCTACTTCTCTTTCCCCTTAGCCAAAAACCTCTCAATAAACGTAGTATCAAACCGCCCAGCACGAAAATCCGGGTCGGCCAGAATTCGTTTGTGCAGCGGGATCGTCGTAAAAATTCCTTCGATGATAAACATCTCGAGCGCTCGCGACATGCGCGAAATGGCTTCGTTGCGGTCTTTTCCGCGCACGATCAGTTTCGCGATCAGCGAATCGTAATAGGGAGGAATCACGCCTTCGGCATAGGCTGCGGTATCGAGGCGCACGCCTGTCCCGCCTGGAGGTTGGAACGTCTTGATCTTCCCTGCCGACGGCACGAACGTTTCTGGATTCTCGGCGTTGATGCGGCACTCGATGGCGTGGCCGCGATGCAGCACAGGGCCGTTCAGAACTGTCTCCATGCGCTCGCCTGCGGCGAGCAGGAGCTGGCTCTTCACCAGATCCACATCCGTCACCATTTCCGTGACCGGATGCTCCACCTGAATGCGGGTGTTCATTTCTATAAAGTACAGCTCGCCAGTCTCGTTCATAAGGAATTCGACTGTTCCAGCATTGGTATAGCCGAGGCCGGAGAGAGTTTTGCTCAGAATCCCGCCAATGCGTTCGCGCAGTTCCGGCGTCATCTGCGTCGAGGGTGATTCTTCGAGAAGCTTCTGATGCCGCCGCTGAATGCTGCACTCGCGCTCGCCCAGGCTGACCACATTGCCGTACATGTCTCCGAGCACCTGAAACTCAATGTGCCGAGGATGCTCGACGAACTTCTCCATGTAGAGGCTGCCGTTGCCAAACGCCGCAGCGGCTTCCGACTGAGCTGCCCGGTACAGCTGCATCACATCTTCTTCTTTGCGGACAATGCGCATGCCGCGCCCGCCGCCTCCCGCCGAGGCTTTAATAATTACCGGCAAGCCAATCGTCCGCGCCCACTCGACAGCTTCTTCGGGAGAGTTGATGATCCCGTCCGACCCGGGCAGCATGGGCACGCCCGCCTTCTTCATGGCCTCGCGAGCTTTTTCTTTTTCGCCCATCAGGCGAATCAGTTCCGGAGGTGGGCCAATGAACTTGATACCGCTGGTTTCGCAAACCTCGGCAAAGTTGGCGTTTTCGGAAAGCAGTCCGTAGCCAGGATGGATCGCATCCACATTCGCGATTTCCGCCGCGCTAATCACCGCCGGAATGTTCAGGTAGCTTTTCCCCGTCGGCGGCGGCCCGATGCAAATGGCCTCGTCGGCAAAGCGCACGTGCAGCGAGTTCCGGTCCGCCTCGCTGTAGATGGCAACAGCGCGGATGCCGAGCTCCTTGCAGGCACAAATCACGCGCAGGGCAATCTCCCCGCGGTTCGCAACTAAGATTTTTCGAAACATTTAGGCGTTGGGCCGGATGGCATAGAGCGGCTGGCCGTATTCGATGGGCTGATTGTTCGCGACCAGCATCTTCACAACTTCGCCCGCCACATCCGATTCAATTTCGTTCATCAACTTCATCGCTTCCACAATGCAAAGCACCTGCCCCAGCGCGACCTTATCCCCAGGCTTCACAAACGGCTGCGACCCCGGCGACGGCGACTCATAGAACGTCCCCACAATGGGCGACTTGACCAGGTGCAGATTCTCCTCGGGCGCGGCCTCAGGCTGCTTCTCAGCGGGCTTGGCGGATTCGGTAGCGGAAGCGGCGGCAACAACGTCCTGGTGCCCAGGAACTGCTGACGGCACCGTCACATACCGGGTTTCATGCGTGCTGGCAACCGCTTCCGCTCCGCGCTTGACTCGTACTTTGACATCGCCACGTTCCAGCTCAAATTCGGCGATATCTTGCTCTTTTAGGAACTCGATTAGTTCGCGTATCTCTTTTAGATTCATTGTGTTAGCTTCTTCAAACGGTCAAAATTCGTGCTAATTTCCAGCTAACTTCATTGATTTCATTTGTTTACAGGAAATTTCCCGCGCGAATCGCTCATCAAATCACGCGTCCGCTGATATCGTGATGAGCTCTTTCGTCGTCGGCGTTAGAATTTCACACCCTGTTTTTGTCACCAAAATCATGTCCTCAATGCGGACGCCGCCTTCGCCTGGAAGATAGACGCCCGGCTCGATTGTGATGACCATTCCAAGCTCTAAAACCGTTTCCTCTCCAGCAGCTAGACGTGGTGGCTCGTGGATTTCAAGCCCCACCCCATGCCCCGTCGAGTGCGTAAAATACTTGCCTAACCCACTCTTTTTCAGCACTTTACGAGCAGCCTTGTCCACTTCCCCCGCAGTTACTCCTGCTCGCACGGCAGCGATTCCGGCCAGTTGCGACTCCAGAACTGCCTGGTACCAGACACGCTCTTTGGCGGAAAGACGGCCCACAGCCACGGTCCGCGTCATGTCAGAGCAATAACCCGAGAGTATAACACCGTAGTCCAGGACTACGAGCCCTTTGCGTGGGATGGGGGCCGAGGAGGCACGGCCGTGGGGGAGGGCGGAACGTGCCCCAGCGGCGACGATGGTGTCAAAGGACATGCCCTCAGCACCCGCGCTACGGGCGGCGTACTGGAGCTTGGCGGCTACCGTCGCCTCGGCGACACCTGGGCGGATGGTCTTGAGCATGGGTGCGAACAGGCTGGACCCCAGGTTGACAGCTTTGCGTAGGAGATTGATCTCGGACGCGTCTTTCACCATGCGCTGGCGCTCGACGGCGCCAGAGACGGGCTGCGGGCGCCGGGAGAGCAGGGAGCGCAAGCGTGCCTCTGCCGCTACCGTCATATGGTCGCCTTCGATTCCGATCCTGCCACGCTTCTTAGCGAGCCACTGGCCGGCCGAAACTACAGGGGACTTCGCTTCGACCACGATGCGCGCGCCCTTCACTTCCTCGTTCGCCTGCGCGGTGTAACGTCCGTCGGTGAAAAAGACCGGTTCCGGGCCGCCGACCAATAGAGCTCCGGCGCTTCCCGTAAACCCGCATAAGTAGCGGATGTTTGGAAGGTCCGTGATGAGGAGATAGTCCACCTGGAGTTTGGGCAGCGCGGTGGACAGGGTTTGTAGGCGTTGCGAAGGATTCATCGGTAGGAAAGACCAATTCGATACGATCAGTTTCTGCCAGATGGGATTCTACGTGAGGCGGGAGCAAGAGAAAACAGCTTCGTTAGGGAAGGAGATTCTTAGGGCTTCGCGGGCGAGGGCGCCCGCGCCACACGAGCGTCTCTGCGATCCCCACCAGCGCCCCGGACGAAAACCCGAGACGCCAGCAGGTACGCTTCTTAACGTCGTAGAAAATTGTAGGGCAGGATATTTGGAGAAGAAGAAAGCACGGGCGGGTACGCCCGTGCCTCCATCAGCGGTTCTCTTTAGGTCTGGATGATGTGCGGAGTGATGAAGAATATCAACTCTTGAGTGGCGGTCGAAACCGTGCGGCGTTTGAACAGGTTGCCGAGGTACGGAACATTGCCAAGCAGGGGAACCTGTCGAACGTTGAGGTTGTTCTGGGTTTGGATTACGCCACCGATCACAACTGTTCCACCATCGGTCACCAAAACTTGCGTGGTGGCTTGCTGCGTGATGAGCGTCGGGTTGTCCTGTACCGTACGGCCGAAATCCGGAGTAGTATTTTCCACGTCAACGTTCAGGAAGATCGTGCCTTCCGATGTGATCTGGGGCGTAACCGTCAAACGCAGGAACGCGTCAACGTAGGTCACGGTCGGAGGACCGCCCAACTGTCCGAGAGTAACGATTGGAATACGAACACCTTGCTTGACTACCGCCTGGATGTTGTTTTGCGTGACAACGCGCGGACGGGACAGAATCTTGAGCAAGCCGCGCGACTCCGCCATGGTGAGTACGGCGTCGAGGCGGATGTTGTTGGTCACATTGATGAAACTCAGGCCGCTGGTCGGGCTGGTGGCACCCAGATTCGAGAATAAGGGAATCTGCCCTCCCGGCTTGCCGGCACCAGCACCAATCGTCTGGTAGAGGGGCGCACCCGGAAATGCACTGATTCCAGAGCCGTTGGTGCCATTGGTCGTAGCTCCGCCGGCAGCCGTCGAGCCGTTGCCCCAGCCAAAGCCAAACTGCGTACCGATATCGCGTGCAAAACTGCGAGTAGCAGCCACGACGCGGGCTTCAATTTCAACTTCCTGCGTTTTGCGATCCAGTTGCGCCAGAAGCCGGTCGATATTCGGGATCACCGCCGGAATGTCCTGAACGATCAGCGCGTTGGTGCGGTCATCGGCAATGACATCGCCGCGAACGCTAAGCAGTTTCTTCGCTGTCGCCACTACATCTTTGGAACGCGCATAGCTGAGGAACCGTGTAACCGTAACTTTCTCGACGGCCAGGGTCTCGGCTTCCTGCTGTGAACGGCGCGCTTTCGCTTCTTTCTCCAGCGTTTCGATGGTCGCGACGCGGAGCACATTGCCCTCGAGCTTGCGATCAAGGTCGTTATTTTTCAAAACGATATCCAGAGCCTGATCCCACGGTACGTCGTCGAGGACGAGGGTGAGGTTGCCTTTCACCATCGGATCCAGAACAACGTTGAGGCCGCTGATTTCGTGAATCAAGCGGAAGAAGTCTTTCAGGTCCACGTCTTTAAGGTTGACGGAGATGGGCTCGCCGGTATATTTAACACCGGTTGCGGCAGGCGGTTGGGCGCGCTGCGTTTTCTGTTCCGCAGCCAGATTGACGGCGGTTTCCGCCTTGGCTGGAGTGCTGCCGGTCTGCGAATCGTCCGCTTTGAGGGCGGCGCTGGTTGTGGTGGTCAAGCTATCCAACGGCTTCTCGGAGAACTTTGCCGCCGCATCCAGAGCACGCACGGGTGCGGGTTCCGAAGCGGCCTTGGCGGATACCTCGGTCTTGCCGACGGGTTCCATAAAGACCGTGTCAGGAGCGATGTCCGCTGCCTTGGCGGCAGACTTTTTCACCGACACAGGGGCGGATTTCACGGGTACGGGAAGGGCTTTGGCGGCGAACGGCGACGCAGTCGGCGCGCTCGGAGCCGAAGGTGCGGCGCTCGAGGTCTCTTCGCCACTCTTCGTCCTGAACGTCACCAGCAGCCGGTTGCCATCGGCCGTAACCTGGTACGCGCGGGTTTCCGCCAGATCGACGACTACGCGAGTCGCTCGCGCTGTGTCTCCCAAGCGGACGGCCTTGACGCCATCGCGATCCACTACGATGCGCCGTTGGCTGGTCGCCAGCGAAGTGTTGGGCAGGTCAAGGACGAGGCGCGGCGGATCCGCGAGTGTGCTGACCTTGGGCACGACGGGTTCGCTGGCAATGAGTTCCACCTGCAGCCCATCCGGCGTTCCCGCCACCTGCACGTGCTTGAGGTTCACACGCGCGGCCGGCGTCGCGGCCGCAGTGTCTTTCGCAGCGTCCAGGGTTCCTGCTAGCGCCAACTGGTTGGTCAGCAGCAGCGTCAAAATTATGGCCAGCAATTGCTTCCGCATCTCGCTTCTCCCTATACCCGGCTTTGGCCGGATGTTTCTTCGTACCAAGAATCTGTTGCCTAGCGTCTTCGTTCCAAACTTTGTATCCGGCTCGTTATACAGCCGGGGTCGTAATTTTCTTCACGACTTCGCGTGTACTCAGGTGGCCGAGCTTATCCTGCACGGTTTCCTTGAACACTACGGAATCGCCGCTGATCTTCAGCACGTAACCGTTGAAAACGGGATCGTTCTCCCGCAAAAAATAGGCCTTGTCGAGGCTGTTGACGACGACGGCAATCATGCCCGCATCGGACTTGACGATACCGCGTAACGCAATCTGATCGATGGCAAGGCAGCGTTTGCCGGTGCTGCAGCCCGTACCCGCCAGATGCTGCACGATGGGGCTGACAAACGGGTCGCGCCGGCTACCGGCTGTAATGAAGCCGGAGTCTTTCTTCTTATCCGCGGCATCATCTTTCGCTTCGGCGGGCGTTTCGACCGGCTTGGCTTCGGCAGTTTTGCTTTCCGCAGCTTTGGTTTCGGCGGGCTTCGCTACGACTGCCTTCGTGTCAGCCTTCTTGGTCTCGGTTTTCTTGGTCTCAGCAACGATTGGCTGTGCCGGCTTCGCGATTGTCTTCGGCGCGGTATTTTTCGCAGAAACATCCTGCTTGTTGGCAACCGGAGCTTTTACAGGAGCGGCGTTGACCGTTCCAACTGGCTTGGCGTTGGCCACGACAGGCTTGGAGGCGGCGGGACTCGCCGGAGCTTTCGCAACCGGAGCTTTCGCGACCGGAACGTTCGCCACTGCGGCTTTTGCGGTCACCGGCTTAGCAACTGCCGGGCTAACCGGGGCTTTTTGTGAAGACGCGGCTACCCGCTTCGTAACCGGCTTCGTTGTTGCCGGGACGATTGCGGGCTTGGCCACTGCTGTGGCAGCAGGCTTCACTGCGGTCGCGGCGGCAGGTTTGCCTGCTGGCGCTTTCGCGGTCGTTGGACCGTTCAACGCCGCATCGCTGGCAGCCTTGTTCTGCTGCTGCACAACGTTCAGTTTGTCCTGAACGTGTTGCACGATGTTGGGGATCTGCGCTATCGCACTCCCGGCCGTCAAGGTCACTAGCAAAATTCCCGCACTTAGTTTCATAAGAGTCCTCATCGTGCGCCTGCCGCGGCAGGTTGTCCGGCCTTGGCGCCAGTCGCGCTCGGCGGCGGCGTCAGGTCATGACTGAAGAAGGTGGTTGCTATGCACGTCGCCACGACGCTTTCCCCAGAGGCATACTGATAGTTGCCCTTGGCCTTGGCGTCGGCAGGTCTGCGTGTATTGGCCATGAGGAGATCGGAGACGTTCACGATCCGTTCCGTTTTCCCGAGGCGGTCAAAAAAGTTCAGCACCGAGAAGTAGGGTCCATCAATCTCCATTTCGAACGGCATTTCGGAATAGAAATCCTTCGAGCTCACGGGCTTTGCGGTATAGCGGCGTATCTCGATACCCGCCTTGACAGCCTCGGCGTCCACCATCTTGATGAACTGCTCGACTTCTTTGTTGTCGGGCACGATCTTGCGCTCAATTTCGAGCTGCTGCTTCAGGTTGGCGAGCTGCCGCTCCATGTCGGCCAGTTTGGGACGATATTGCTCGAGCTGCGCGTTCTCCGCCACCTTGGTCTCCAGCGTCTTCTGCGCGGTCGTGTTCTGATCGCGAATGCTGCGGAACAAGGTGAAGTAGAGCGCCACGCTGAGCAGAAACACCCCGCCCACCGCCACTAACCACTGCTTCTCGCCGGTCATTTCTCCAAAATTCGCCATAGGCCGCCTTCTAAGACTCTCGAAACTCTTAGGATTTCAACTTCGTGGTGGACTTGTCGCCACCCGTGCTGGGACCGGCGCCCTTTTCACACGTCAGCGTGAAAAGGAATGCCTGCATTTCCTTGATTGCCGCATCTTGCGCGGTTTCCTTGATCTCTACGTTTTTGAAGTAACCCGTCTTCTGGAGGTTGGCAATCAGAGTAGCCACCGCATCCGAACTGAGCGCATAGCCTTCGATATCAATCGAACCGCCCTGATCCTTCATGGTGTTGAGCCACACAGCCTCGGTCTTGTTGACGGTGTCACCCACGGTGTTCATGAGGTTGACCGGACCCGCTTGTCCAGCACGCAACTGATCGATGACATCCACGCGGCGCTTGTAGTTCTCCGCCTCGCGCTGGCGCTCCATATAGCGCGCCTTGACGTCGGAGAGTTCGCGATTCTTGCGTTCGGCCACGGACATTTGCGACGCAATGTCGCGCTTCTGTTTGTCGAGTACGAACCAGTAGCCGCCGTTGATGATGGCGATAGCAATCATCGCCGCGAGAGCCTTGACGAGGATCGAACCACCATCCCCCATCATGGGTGCCGCAGCCGCGGCTGGAGATCCGCGCTTGCCCTTCGATTTCGCAACTCCGAGCAGATTAATTCGGATCATAGGGTTTCAAAGCTCCTCAGGGCCAAGCCCACGGCCACTGCCATCTGGCCCGCATTCTCCTCTACCATTCCAGCCGCCGAGCCATTCGCAGGCGGGGCAATACGCTGGAACGGGTTCAGCACTTCCACCGGCAGAGAGAACTCCTGGCGAAGCGCTTCGAGCAGTCCGGGAATCTTTGCCGACCCACCCGCCAGGTAAATTTTTTCGATGTGTTCGCCCGAAGTGCTGGCGCGGAAGAAGTCAAACGTCTTCTGAATTTCCAGGACAATGATTTCGGTCACTTGTTGCAAGATCGGAAGCTTGGCGTCTTCACTGACCGTGCCCACCTTCTGTCCCAGCTTCAGTGCCTCGGCATCTTCAAAGCTCAGATCCAGTTCCTTCTGCAACGAGTCGGTGTACTGATGGCCGCCCACGCTGACGTCGCGCGGGAACAGCGGCGTGGTGCCTTTGACAATATTGATGTTCATGACGCTGGCGCCGAGGTTCAACAAGGCGACCACCTGGTTGGGGGCCGGCTCGTAGTTGTATTCGTAGCAATTGAGTAGGGCGAGCGCATCAATGTCCACAATAGCGGGAGTTCGTCCGGCCATCGAGAGTACGTTGGTGTAATTGAGAATCTTGTCTTTTTTCACCGCGACCAGGAGAACGTCCATGGTGGGGCTGCCGGTGTCGTCGGAGAGAATCTGATAGTCGAGGTTGACGTCATCCAGATCGAAGGGAATGTGTTGCGCGGCTTCCTTCTGGATTGTGTCGGCGAGTTCGTCATCGCTCATCGCGGGCAAGGAAATTTTCTTGACGATCACGGAGTGGCCGCTGACGGCGGTGGCGACGGCTTTCGATTTAATCTGGCCGTCGTTGAAGAGCTTGGAAATGGCCGCGGAAACGGTGCCGGAATCGACGATCATCGAGTCCACCACCATATCCGGACCCAACGGTTCCAGGCCCACGTGCACCGCTTCGATTCCCGTACGAGTCTTTTTCAGTTCCACAGCCTTGATGCTGGAGGAACCGACATCCAGACCCACGATCGATTTTGCGCCAAATCCAAACATGTGTGTCCGCCTTTAGTTAGTGCGCAGCTGCCCGCGCTTTTGGTTTCCGCTTCGACTGGCCTTCCGCTTCGCTGGACTGCACTTCCATCCACTCATCGAGCTTGGATTTCTTGAAGCGCCAGCGGTTGCCCAGCTTGAACGCGGGAATCTGGTTTTCGCCCACGTACTTGTACAACGTATCCGGACTCACACCCAGGTAGGCACTCGCCTGGCGGATGTTCATCACTTCGCGTGCGTCCGTGTTGCCTTGTGTTTCTTTCACCGGTTGTGTCCTCTCTGCCCCACCTTCGCGGGATGCAGATTCGCGCTGTACTTCACAACACGCAGGGTTAACTTCGGGTTCGAGTCTAGCGCAACCCGAAAACAGCCTAGGGCATGGCGAATCTTTGGGTTTTATCGGGTTTTGCTGGGGTTTTCAGGAGATAACTTTCGTCACGGATACAGAAGGAGTCTATTAGTAGGGTTCGTAGGACATAGAGGTACTATGAATTGTGGGTCTTCTGCACATCGTAGGCTTAGTCCCGCAGGAAAGTAACTAAGGTACTAGAGACGGTACCAAGGTTCTACATCGAGCGCGGATATGGTGCTAGCTCGTTGACCGCACGGGCTTTGCGAGACGTGGTCGGAACGTGTCGGGACGGGTTTGGACGCGGGTCTGGCGAAAATTCCTGCATCACGAGGCTCTCCGCAGTCATCTTTAACAGCTCAGCAACCTCAAATCTGACACGAGACCCCCCGGCTGTTATGAATGTCCTTCTGCAATACCTCAAAGGCTATTGGAAATTGGTGGTGGTGGCGCTGGTTTTGGCGGCTACCAATCAGGTTTTCTCCCTGCTCGACCCGCTGATTGCGAAGCACCTGATCGACGGATATGCGGTCCAACCGCCGAAGGATTTTTCCGTATTTCTCCACGGCGTTGGATTCCTTCTAGCGTTAGCTGTCGGCGTGGCTTTTGTATCGCGGGTGGCTAAGAACTTTCAGGATTACTTCGTCAACTTGATCACGCAGCAGGTCGGCGCGGAGATGTATACGGACGGCCTGCGGCATTCGCTGGAGCTGCCCTATTCGGTGTTTGAAGATCAACGCAGCGGAGAGACCCTGGGGAAATTGCAGCGGGTGCGTTCGGATGTGGAGAAGTTTATTACGGCGTTCGTGAACGTTTTATTTACGTCGCTGATTGGCGTGGGCTTTGTGATGATCTACGCCTTCAAGACGAACTGGGCGATTGCGCCTGCGTTCTTGCTGGCGGTACCGCTGCTGGGGTGGATTAGTTCGATGCTGAGCCACCGCATCAAGAAGGTGCAGAAGACGATTGTGGCGGAGACGACGGCGCTGGCTGGGGCGACAACCGAATCGCTGCGAAACATCGAGCTAGTAAAGAGTCTGGGCTTGGCGCAGCAGGAAATCTCGCGCCTGAATAATACGACCGGAAAGATTCTTCAGTTGGAGTTGAGGAAGATTCGCTACCTGCGCAGCTTGAGCTTCATTCAAGGAACCGTGGTGAATGCGCTGCGAACCTCGCTGCTTTTCCTTCTGTTCTACCTGATCTTCCGTCATCAAATCACGGTGGGGCAGTATTTTTCGCTTCTTTTCTATTCTTTCTTCATTTTTGGGCCGCTGCAGGAGCTGGGCACGATCATCGGAACCTATCGCGAGACGCAAGTATCGTTGCAGAATTTCCAGAACATTATGAATACGCCGAAGGATCCGAAGCCGGAGAATCCGGTGCCGCTGGATGATTTGCTGACGTTACAGTTTGATGAAGTGACGTTTACGCATCCGACGGCAACCGTGCCAGCGCTCTCGGGCATTTCGTTTAGCGCGGCGCGTGGGGATACGATTGCGTTTGTTGGGCCGTCGGGGGCCGGAAAGTCGACTCTCGTGAAGCTGTTGGTTGGTTTATATCCGCCGCAGGCGGGGCAGATTTTGTATAACGGCGTTTCCGGGAGCCGGATTGATTTGGATTTGTTTCGCGAGCGCATTGGCTTTGTGACGCAGGATTCTCAGCTGTTTTCGGGGTCAATTCGAGAGAATTTGCAGTTTGTGAAGCCGGGAGCAAGCGATGCGGAGTGCTTGGACGTTTTGCACAAAGCCTCGGTACAGAGCTTGCTGGATCGAGCGGATCGAGGTTTGGATACGTTGATCGGCGAAGGCGGCGTGAAGCTTTCCGGCGGCGAGAAACAGCGGCTTTCGATTGCGCGCGCGCTGCTGCGGCAGCCGCAATTGCTCGTGTTCGACGAGGCGACTTCTTCGCTGGATTCGCTGACCGAAGAAGAAGTCAGCCGGACGATTCGCGACGTGGCTCGGGCGCAGGAAGGCGTCACGATCCTCATCGCGCATCGCCTGTCGACCATCATGCATGCTGACCGGATTTTTGTCTTGGAAAAGGGCCGCATCACGGAGGCTGGGCGGCATGATGAACTGCTCGAGAACAAGGGCCTCTATTACGCCATGTGGCGGCAGCAAGTGGGCGAGAATCAAGTGCCCGCGATTTCGGAAAAGTAATCATCCGGGAAACAACACCACAACTCACCACGGAGACACGGAGTTAAAAATCTGGAGAAATTCATGCCCGGTGGCAACATACTGCCCGTATGAAACCATGCTGGCAGTATGTTCCTCTCGGGCATGTGCAGCACATGCAAACATGTTCTCCACATGCGCTCTTTTAGGCATGCCGGAGTGTCTCCGTGGTGAATTGCTCTTTTGCATTCTTATGAGGAGAAAGTTATGGCCAAGATGAAGGCAGTCCAAGTATCTAAGGCTGGCGGCGATTTTGAACTTGTGGAACGCGAAATTCCAGAACCCGGTCCCGGGCAAGTCCGCATCAAGGTAGAAGCCTGCGGCGTATGCCACAGCGACTCGCTGGTAAAAGAAGGTCACTGGCCCGGAATCAAATATCCCCGCGTACCAGGACACGAGGTCGCAGGCGTAATTGACGCTCTCGGCGTGGGCGTGACCACCTGGAAGCAGGGCCAACGCGTCGGCGTGGGCTGGCACGGCGGCCACTGTTTCAAGTGCGACCCTTGTCGTCGCGGCGATTTCAACATGTGCAAGAACGAGAAAATTTGCGGCATCACCTACGATGGCGGCTATCAGGAATACATGATCGCTCCGGAAGAAGCGGTCGCCGCGTTGCCCGACGGCATCTCCGCTGACGAAGCCGCGCCTTTGCTCTGCGCCGGCATCACTACGTTCAACGCGTTGCGTAACGCCGGCGCCCGCTCCGGAGATGTCGTCGCGGTTCACGGCCTCGGTGGCCTAGGCCATTTGGGCGTGCAGTTTGCCAGCAAGATGGGCTTCCACACAGTCGCCATCGCTCGCGGCGTGGAAAAAACGCCTTTGGCCAAGCAACTCGGCGCGGACCAATATATTGATTCCGAAACGGCAAACGCCGCCCGTGAACTGCAAAAGCTAGGCGGCGCACGCTTGATTCTGGCCACAGCACCGGATAGCAAAGCCATCTCGTCCATGGCAGATGGTCTCAGCATCAACGGCAAACTGCTCGTAGTCGCCGCCCCCGGTCAACCTCTCGAAATCAATCCCATCAGCCTGCTGATGGCCCGCCGTACGATCCAAGGCTGGCCTTCCGGTACAGCGACGGATTCCGAAGATACGGTACGCTTCTCGGCTCGGACGGGCGTGCGCCCCATGATCGAACGCTTCCCGCTGGAAAAAGCCGCCGAAGGTTATGAGCGGATGATCAGTAGCAAGGTAAGATTCCGGGTGGTGCTGACGATGGGGCGGTAGGTCCGTAAATAGGAGAATGTGAGGGGACTCTCGGCTGACGAGCTAGAACGTCGTGCCTTTTTTCGCAAGGACTAGTAGCCTTGAAAAAAGCCGTTCGGCCCAAGCCATCCACCGATGATATCCGGGAGCGCGTCAATACAAAGAAATTCCAAGTGAGACAAGCGATATTCTATCTCTTGGTTAAAGGTAGTTAGTGTCGACCAAAATTTATCTATCCTCAGGGTTGCCCTCGGGACGAGGCGAGGCGGGTTCACCAATCCGCCGTCGAGTGCATAGTCAACCTGCCACAGACGGCCTGCGGGAACTACCACGACCGGGACAACAGCCTTAACATATGGCGGCGCAGTAGAAGATACAAGCTTCTGGACGAGATCTCTGCAACTATTTACGGCTTGGTTTAGCTTGTCAAAGGTTGCACTGTCGTCACTTGATAGAACTCCATCCTTGTACATGATCTGGTCCGTTTTCTTCCCGACCATTTCTCCCGGTTTATAAACGGACAGACTTCCCATACTCGTATTTACCCTGACGTAGGAATAGCTGTTCGTTACCGCCCGGACAATAACGTCGTGGAAAGCCTCTGTGTCGATTCTTGGCACAGAACTCAGCAACAAAGGAGCTTCCTGACGAAAATTCTTGCACTCAACCGCCAAAGCAAGTTCATATGAGCCGTGCTGTTTAGAAGCACGAATGTCGAACTGGCGCATTTTTTCAGTGACAGGGTCTTGATATGTGCCCGAATGCGAACATTCGAATTGGAGGCTCCTCAATTCAGCCACAACCTTCATCTCGAAAGCGAAATCGGAGTCGTTTTCGACGAACTCCAGAAGGTGTTTATCCGTGACTTGAACTAGGCCCGGTTTCGGTTTGCTCATGCTCAAGTGTACGACTGTCGAGGCAGAGAGCCGTCCCTCATGTCACAGTCCGTTCCACGTCTTGCTTTCGTCGCCTCGTCGCTGGAGATATACCCTCGCCTGACTGCACCATAATGGTGTAGACTGATGCCATGCCAGCACCGAAGCGCGAAGCGGTAAAGCAAGTCCGGCGCAGCGTAACGCTTTCCTCGGAAGTCGCCAAGACCGTCGACACGATTGCCAAGAAGCGCCGCTTGAGCGAAAATCGCGTTCTCCTGGAACTCATCGAGCAAGGAATCGAGGCGCGCGCGCAAAAAGAGAGGCAATTTTTTGAGCTGGCCGAGCGCTTCCGCACGGCTAGCGATCCGGAACAGGTCAAGAAGTTGGGCCATGAGTTGGGGAGCTTTGTGTTCGGAGAATAATGCCATAAACATTCGGCCAGTTTACAGCCGCACAACCGACAACCCCGGAATCATCTGGAAGTGACTGACATTCGCCGTTACAACACCATAGCCCATGTGTAACGCGGTCGCGCCGATTAGCAGGTCTTCGAAGGCGATGCTGACGCCCCGAGACGCCTGCTCACCCTCAATGCGGCCGGCAAGTTCAGCTATCTCCACAGTCACTGGATGCACCACCATGTCACGGCGAAGTTCTTGGCTGAACGCCTGGCGGCGCTCGCGTTGCAAGTCGGTCTTGGCCCGGTAGATCCCGTGGGTCAGTTCGACGATGGTCACAGCGGAAAGAGCGGCATCGACCTCCCCGTGTGCGGCCTGCACCCGCTTGAGAATCTGCCGTATATTCTGACCGCTGCGCTCACCAGCAATGAGGATGCTGGAATCGAGGATTAGTCCCATGTGGAGATATTGCGCGATTCGCGGCTATTGATGATCTCTTCGAGGTCGGCGGCAAAATCCGCGTCGAGTGTGGGTTCGTAACCCA
>JAYTQD010000552.1:0-1047 GCA_043746935.1 Acidobacteriaceae bacterium
TGTCTCATCGGGAGTCAGAATCTGAATCCAGTCCGCTTGTTTGGCCGCCTCAGCCGGGGTCACAACGGTCATCCCGTCAGCCCGCGCCTGCTTCGCCGAGCCGCGCTCAGGGTCCAGGCCCACAATCACCGTAAAGCCGCTATCGCGCAGGTTCTGCGCCTGGGCATGGCCCTGGCTGCCGTAGCCGAGGATGGCAATCGTTTTTCCCGCTAACGCGGCTGGATTCGAGTCGTTTTCGTAGTAAAGTTTCGCTGCCACAGTGATATCTCCTAGGGGATGCTGGAAGCCCGGACGCCAAACCGACCGACCGGTCAGTCTGATTAGACTAACCCTGCCAGGGGCCTATGTCAAGCAAGACTCGCAGGCAATCCCACGGTATTCGACAACCGGGTTCTTGACGGGCTATCGGCGGTATTTAATAGTTATTTTGTTGCTATTTAAGCGATAATGTGCAACTATTTGGTAGCAACCTAGCTTCCTAGCAGTCTAGCAAGTCACGGTTGTCGCAAGTTCAGGAGCTGAAAATGGCATCTGTCCTCACTCCGGCGCGCCCGGACTTGTTGGCGTATCGCGAAGCCACGACTTTGGAGTTTCCAAAGCTCGTCGAGCAACTGACGAAAATCATTGGGAAGAAACTGACGGCTTATATCGCTTCGGTCAAAGATACGAGGGCCATTGATCGCTGGATCGCGGGCACCGATTCCTACAACGGTGTTGAAGAACGATTGAGGTTCGCCTTTCACTTGGCGAAGATGGTGAGCGACCACGAAGGGCCGCGCGTAGCGCAGGCCTGGCTGATGGGGCTGAACCCAGAGCTGGATGATCGCGTGCCAATTCGGCTGGTGCGAGAAGAGGACATTGCGACTGTGGGGCCGAAGATCCTAGGGGCAGCGCGTGCATTCTTAACCGAAGGGTGAAATTCTTGCAGCCGTCCGGCGTGATCTATCGGCTAGGAAGATCGCCCGCGCCTTGGGCGGCCCCGGATTGGGCTTGGGCGGGACGCGACGGAACCTTCAATAACCGCTTTGACGATCCCCTCGCTTACTA
>JAYTQD010000553.1:0-8075 GCA_043746935.1 Acidobacteriaceae bacterium
GACCTGCACGACGAGCGCACGAATAAGCGCTTGCTGGGCAAGGGCAACATTCTTGATCGCGACGCCATTGAGCGCATCTCCACGCGAAACTTGAAGCGCATCAAGTATGCCGACAAGGATCCGCGCGTGAATGAGCAGATCGACGAGATCGAGGAAATGACCTCGCGGCAGATTGATGTGCTGAAGAAGATTGTCAACGAGAAGAAAGACAAGTTGCAGAAGGGCGATGAGTTGCCGCCGGGCGTAATCAAGCTGGTGAAGGTCTACGTCGCCATGAAGCGCAAGCTGAGTGTCGGTGACAAAATGGCCGGACGCCACGGCAACAAGGGCGTGATCGCGCGCATTCTGCCGGAAGAGGACATGCCATACATGGCGGATGGAACGCCGGCGGAGATTGTTTTGAATCCGCTGGGCGTGCCTTCTCGTATGAACGTCGGGCAGCTGCTGGAAACACATCTCGGCTGGGCTGCGCACGAACTCGGGAAGCAAGTCACGGAGCTTCTGGCAAAGCACAACCGCGAAGATGCCATTCGGCGCGAGCTGAAGGCGATGTTCAAGGACACGCAGATTCAGCACTCGTTCGACGATCTGAGCGACGACGAACTGATGACGGCGGCCAAGAGCTTCCAGGGGGGCTTCCATTTCGGTTCGCCGGTATTTGATGGCGCGCGCGAAACGGAGATTAAGGCCTTGCTGAAGCAGGCGGGTCTGCCGGAGTCCGGCAAATGCGACATGTTCGACGGCATGACGGGCGATAAGTTCGAACAGCCCGTGACCGTTGGCTACATTTACATGCTCAAACTGTCGCATTTGGTGGACGACAAGATTCACGCTCGCTCCATCGGGCCGTATTCGCTGATCACGCAGCAGCCGCTGGGTGGTAAAGCGCAGTTCGGCGGACAGCGTTTTGGAGAAATGGAAGTGTGGGCGCTGGAGGCTTACGGCGCGGCGCACATTCTGCAGGAGCTGCTAACGGCGAAATCTGACGATGTCTTCGGTCGCACCAAAATTTACGAAGCCATCGTGAAGGGCGAAGCTGCCATGCAACCGGGCGTGCCGGAGTCGTTCAACGTGCTGGTGCGCGAGCTGCAATCGCTGTGCCTGGATGTGGAATTGATCAAAACGGGTCCACGCAAACCGGTTGCGACGGCAGCGGACTAGTTCGGGAAAGCCCCGCCCTGTCGCTGAGGAACGCGACAAGGACGGGGCACCCCATAGAGTTTGGTTCAGTTTTAGAAAGTTAATTACCCGGTCTAAATGCTCTCAGTGGAACGGGTGAAGAAATAAGCTGGAACGGTTTCCAACGGGAACTGAACTGGCATCTGGCCTTGAGAGCCGCGGGCGGCCGCGGTTGAGCCGCAGGAAGCGGAGGAGCACCTTGTATCGTTCGAGCCCTTTTGATTTGGCTAACGCAAACTCTGACTTTGACGCCATCCGTATCAGCGTCGCATCCCCTGAGAAGATCCGCAGCTGGTCGCACGGCGAAGTTACCAAGCCGGAAACGATCAACTACCGGACGTTCAAGCCCGAGCGCGATGGCCTGTTCTGCGCGCGCATCTTTGGCCCAGTCACCGATTGGGAATGCTTGTGCGGCAAGTACAAGCGCATGAAGCACCGCGGCGTCATCTGCGACAAGTGCGGCGTGGAAGTAACGCTCTCCAAGGTCCGGCGCGAACGCCTGGGCCACATTGAGCTGGCCTCGCCGTGTTCGCACGTTTGGTTCTTCAAGGGTCTGCCGAGCCGCATCGGCCACTTACTCGATATTTCACTGCGCGAGCTGGAAGCCGTTCTTTACTTCGAGGCGTACGTTGTCATCGAAGCCGGGGATGCTCCGGTCAAGGACCACGAAGTTATCAAGGACGAAGCGAAGTTCCGCGAGCTCGACCAGCAGTTCCGCGCGACCGGTTTCAAAGCGATGATGGGCGCGGAAGCGATCAAAGAGCTGTTGAAGCGAATTGATACGGCGGAGCTTTCCGTCTCGCTGCGCGACAAAATGGTGAACGAGGTGTCGCTGCAAAAGCGCATCAAGTATGCCAAGCGCCTGAAAGTCGTGGAGGCGTTCCGCAAGAGCGGCAACATGCCGCAGTGGATGATTCTCGACGTTGTTCCCGTAATTCCACCCGAGTTGCGTCCTCTGGTGCCGTTGGATGGTGGACGATTCGCGACTTCCGATCTCAACGACCTGTACCGCCGCGTCATCAACCGGAACAACCGGTTGAAGAAGCTGATGGACTTGCACGCGCCGGAAGTGATTGTGCGCAACGAAAAGCGCATGTTGCAGGAAGCTGTGGATGCTCTGTTCGACAACGGCCGCCGTGGCCGGGTGCTGCGCGGCGCGAACAACCGTCCGCTCAAGTCGCTGTCCGATACGCTCAAGGGCAAGCAGGGACGTTTCCGTCAGAACCTGCTCGGCAAGCGCGTGGATTACTCGGGACGTTCCGTCATCGTGGTTGGCCCCGAACTGAAGCTGCACCAGTGCGGATTGCCGAAGAAGATGGCTTTGGAATTGTTCAAGCCCTTCATCTATCACCGTTTGGAACAGACTGGGCAGTGCTCGACCATCAAGCAGGCCAAAGAGATGGTCGAACAGCAGGAGCCCATCGTTTGGGACATCCTGGAAGAGGTGATTAAAGACCACCCGGTTCTGCTGAACCGCGCTCCTACACTCCACCGCCTGGGTATTCAGGCATTTGAGCCGGTGCTGGTGGAAGGTAAGGCCATCAAGATTCACCCGCTGGTCTGCACGGCGTTTAACGCCGATTTCGACGGCGACCAGATGGCTGTGCATATTCCGCTTTCGCCGGAAGCGCAGATCGAAGCCAGCGTGCTGATGCTGGCGTCACACAACATCATGTCGCCCGCGTCGGGCCAGCCGATTACCGTGCCTACGCAGGATATGGTGCTCGGTCTTTACTACCTGACGAAGGGCAAGCCCGGAGCTAAGGGCGAAGGCCGGACGTTTGCGAACATCGACGAAGTGCTGCTGGCTGTGGAAGCGGGCGCGGTAGAAACCCTGTCGCCGATCCGTTTGCGCTACACCGGCGAACTGATTGACCTGACCGTCGCTTACGACGACCAGGACATTGTCCATACCGAGCCGACGCACGTGGTAGGGGCATACCTCAACACCACCGTAGGTCGCGCCGTGCTGAACGACCACTTGCCGGAGGATATGCCCTACATCAACGGCCTGCTGAAGAAAAAAGGCATTGGGCAGCTCGTCAACTATACGTATCTTCGTTTCGGTTTAGAAACAACGGTCAAGATGCTGGATCGTATCAAGTCGCTGGGCTTCAACTACGCGACCAAAGCTGGGTTGTCGATCGGTATCGACGACATGGTGATCCCGGATAGCAAGAAGGGCACTGTGCGCGATGCGGAAAAGGCAGTCGTCAGCGTGCAGCAGCAGTACCTGGACGGAGCCATCACCAACGGAGAACGCTATAACAAGGTGATCGAAATCTGGTCTGGCATTACTGAAAAAGTCGCCGACGAGATGTTCGGCGCCATGATGCAGAAAGATAAAGAAGGCGTCATCAATCCGATTTACGTCATGGCGGATTCCGGCGCTCGAGGTTCGAAGCAGCAGATTCGCCAGCTCTCCGGGATGCGTGGTTTGATGGCGAAGCCTTCCGGCGAGATCATCGAAACACCCATCACGGCGAACTTCCGTGAGGGTCTCACGGTGTTGCAGTACTTCATCTCGACGCACGGCGCCCGCAAAGGGCTGGCCGATACGGCGCTTAAGACAGCGGACTCGGGTTACCTGACCCGCCGTTTGGTGGACGTAGCGCAGGACGTGATCATCGGCGACATCGACTGCGGTACGGTCGATGGAATCTACGTCGAGGGGATCGTCGAAGCCGGCGAGATTATCGAGCCGTTGCGCGACCGCATCATTGGCCGCGTTTCACTCGAGAAGATCAAGGACTACGAAGGTAATGTCATCGTCGATATCAACCATGAAATTACGGAAGAGTTGGCGATTTCGATTTCGGCGTCCGGCATTGAGCGCGTTAAAATTCGCTCGGTACTTACCTGCGAATTGAAACGCGGCGTCTGTGCGTTGTGCTACGGGCGTAACCTGTCCTCCGGACGGCTCGTGGAACTCGGCGAAGCCACAGGCGTGATCGCGGCGCAGTCGATTGGCGAGCCGGGCACGCAGCTCACGATGCGTACGTTCCACATCGGTGGTACGGCGTCGCGAGTCTCTGAGCAATCGCGTCTCGAAGCCAAGAGCAATGGGTTTGCACGCTTCATCAATATGCAGACCGTCAAGTCCAAGGGCGGCGATCTGGTGGTGATGAACCGTGCCGGATCCATCGCCGTAGTGGACGAAAAGGGTCGCGAGCGCGAGCGGTACTCGGTCGTGTATGGCGCGAAGATCAAAATTAACGATGGCGATGCGGTGCAGCTAGGCCATGTGATGGCGGAGTGGGATCCTTACACGTTCGCAATTCTGACGGAAGTTGGCGGTACGATCCAGTTCAAGGACTTGCAGGAAGGCGTCACTTTACACGAGGAAATCGATGAAGTTACGGGCCTGTCACGGCACGTGGTCACCGATTCTCCCGATGAAAAACGTCAGCCGGCCATCATCATCAAGGGCAAGGGCACGAAACGGTACCTCATGCCGTCGCGCGCGCACTTGATGATCATGGACGGCGACACCGTGCATCCTGGCGATGTGCTGGCGAAGATTCCCCGTGAAAACACGAAGACGAAAGACATCACGGGCGGTCTGCCGCGCGTCGTCGAACTCTTCGAAGCTCGTAAGCCGCACGAAACCGCCGTCATCAGCGAAATCGATGGCGCGGTCAAGTTTGGCGAAGTGAGCAAGGGCCAGCGCAAGATCTACGTCGTAGCCGAAGACGGAACGGAAAAGGAATACTCGGTACCGCGCGGCGTTCACATCAACGTGCAGGAAGGCGAGCTGGTTCGCGCCGGAGAGCCGCTAATGGATGGCCCGCTCAATCCGCATGACATTCTTGCGGTCTTGGGCGAAAAACAACTGCAGAAGTACTTGGTAGACGAAATTCAGGAAGTCTACCGGCTGCAGGGTGTGACGATCAACGACAAGCATATTGAAGTGATCGTGCGCCAGATGATGCGCTGGGTGAAGGTGGAAGACGTGGGAGACACGGCGTTCCTGCTCGAACAGCAGGTGGATAAGTTCCGCTTCCGCGAGGAGAACGAACGCGCCATTGCGCAGGGCGGCAAGCCTGCGACGGGCCGTCCGCTACTCCTGGGAATCACGAAGGCTTCGCTTTCGACCGATTCTTTCATCTCCGCCGCATCGTTCCAGGAGACGACACGCGTTCTTACCGAAGCTGCAATTCAGGGGGCTGTCGACCACCTGCGCGGACTGAAGGAGAACGTAATTGTGGGACGCCTCATTCCGGCCGGTACCGGCATGGAGCACTACCGCAACGTGAAGCTCTCGCAAGAGCTGGAAGAGGCCGCAGCCAAGGTCCAGGAAGAAGTTTCGGCAGCGTACGAAGAAGCCGAGCGCGCCCTGGAAATGATGCGGCACGAAGGCGAAACCGAAGAGCTCGCCGCCGAATAAGGCAACTTCAGGGCAGAGGGTTTCCCTCTGCCCTGTTACTTCCCGATGGCAGCCCAATCGCAGCGCGTGCAACCCGGTTCCAAAATCGAACCACGTCCCGAAGCGCATCCGCTACGGCGCGAGTTACATCTGTCTCTTTTCCATTTTGGGCACCTTTTTCGTAGAGCCTTGTGGCGGTCTTTCCAGCACGACGCATTTGCCATGGCGAAGGCGTCGGCCTATTCCCTGATCTTCACCTTTTTCCCCGCCTTAATGGTGATTGGTTCCGTTCTTGCAACGTCGCGAAGAATGGAAGTTTATCTCCGGGAAATTTCTTACGCTGTTGGTAAGGCGTTGCCGGCGGGTTCGGCTACGGCGTTGGTGTACCTCAAGGGCACGCACCGGCCCGTTGGATTGGTAATCAGCACGTCGCTGCTCACCCTTTGGACTGCATCGGGCGTCATTATTTCTTGGATGGAAGCATTTCGCCGCGCCTACGATTTACCCAAGGTCTGGGGATTGGTCAAAGAACGCTTGATTGCATTTTCCCTGGTGATTCTGGCTGGCATTCCCCTGACATTTGCCACAGTGCTCGTAGCCTTTGGCAGTCGTATTGAAACGCGAATTCTCTTCTATACCGACCGCGAGTTTGGGCCTTATATTTTGCTATTGTGGACGGCTACGCGTTGGCTGATTGCGATTCTCACCAGCATTGCCGTGATCGCGCTCATTTACCACAACGCCGTTCCTCGAACCCAACCTTGGCACAGCGTTTTGCCCGGCTCCGTTCTCGCGACCACGATGTGGTTTGCCACCACCGCCGGTTTTAGCTGGTATTTGCAAAGGTACGCGGACTACAGCGTGATCTACGGTTCCCTAGGCGTAGGCATCGCCTTGTTAGTATGGATGTACTTGATTTCGCTGATTATTTTGGTGGGGGCGGAGTTCAACGCGATGCTGTTTCCGCGCGGGGCGAAGAATAGCGTTGCGGCGCGTCCTGCCGCGTGATCAGTAGCTTTATGGAGGAAGTCGTTTGGCGAGTACTGTAAGCCCGAGTTACGAAGAAACACGCTACCGGCGGAAAGCCAAGATTATTTGTACGATTGGTCCGGCGTGCGGCAGTGAAGAGATGGTGCGCGACCTGCTGCGCTGCGGCATGGATGTGGCGCGGCTGAATTTTTCGCATGGGACGCATGAGGATCATGCACAGCGGATTGCGATGCTGCGGCGGATGGCGGCGGAGCAGGGGCGAACCATCTGTATTCTGCAAGATTTGCAGGGGCCCAAAATTCGTACGGGCAAGCTGGAGGGCCGCAAGCCGATTCTGCTGGAGGCGGGGAAGCAAATTACCATCACGCCGCGCGACGTGGCGGGAACTCCTGCATTGGTGTCGACTACGTTCCAAACGCTGGCGCGGGACGTTGAAGTTGGCGGGCGTATTCTTTTTTCGGATGGGCGGATTGAGCTGACGGTAGCGTCAATCCAAGGGGCGGATGTTGTCTGCGATATCATCAATGGCGGCAAGCTGGCTGAGCATCAGGGAATCAATCTGCCTGGGGCCGTGCTCAGCGTGCCGGCGTTGACCGAAAAAGATGAGAAAGATCTAGCGTTTGGTTTACAGAACGACGTGGATATGGTGGCAGTGTCGTTTGTGCGGCGGGCTTCCGACGTTCAGTACGTAAAGAATCTCATCAAGCAGGCAGGCAAAAACGTTCCGGTCATCGCCAAGTTGGAGAAGCCGCAGGCGATTGAGAATCTGGAAGAAATCCTGGAAGTGGCAGCGGGCGTCATGGTGGCGCGTGGTGATTTGGGAGTAGAGCTTCCGGCGGAACGTGTGCCGGTCATTCAGAAACACATTATTGAGCGTGCCGCCGAGTGGCGGAAGCCGGTCATTATTGCGACGCAGATGCTGGAATCGATGATTGAGAATCCACGCCCCACGCGAGCTGAGGCGAGCGATGTGGCGAATGCAGTGTTTGATGGCACCGACGCGGTGATGCTCTCGGGAGAAACGGCCAGCGGAAAATATCCGCGTGAGGCCGTGAACATGATGTCGCGGATTATTCTTGAGGCTGAAGGCAGTATGGCGGAGCATCGCCGGACGCGCCGCCGCCGTGGACCCGGCAGGAGTACGATCTCCGAGACGATTTGCGAATCCATCGCGCACGCGGCGGAAGATCTGGATATGGGTGCAATCGCTGTCTTCACGCAATCGGGGCATACGGCGAAGTTGGTTTCCAAGCACCGCCCCAAGTGTCCCATCTTTGCGTTTGCGCGTTCCGCGCCGGTGTGCCATTGGATGAATCTGTTGTGGGGCGTGTACCCCATGATGGCGGGTTCGTCGAATTCCGATGAGAGTATGGTGGCCGAAGCGGAAAGCGTTTTGCTGCATGGTGGGCGGGTTCGCATCGGTGAAGTCATTGGCGTTGTTGCGGGTACGCAAATGGCTTCGGGTTCGACAGACTTCATGCGGCTGCATGTTGTGCAAGCGCCGGTGAAACCGGAATTCGGCCACTGATTCCCTATGGCG
>JAYTQD010000554.1:0-1046 GCA_043746935.1 Acidobacteriaceae bacterium
GGCATTGCCGTCCGAGCGGAGCGAGGGCGGGAATGCCGTCGACCTGGACTCCGCTACGTCGATCTCCCGCACCAAGGTCTGACAGTAGTACACCTGCACGCGTCCCAACATTCGTTCCAACCGTACCGCTTCCCCCGCCAACGCCTCGCTCACCTGCCACCACCGTCCCGCCAGCTTCAGTTGTCCATACGGCCCGAGCCGCTGTACCTCGCTGCCCTTCGCATATTCCCACTTTGCTGGTTTCGGATCGTAGCGTCGTCGGCTGGGCACCCAAACACTCGCTGGCGTTTTCATCCCCAACGCTTCATGCGGCCGCACCTGGTTATACTCTTCTCGAAACTCATTCAGCCATGCTTGTTGTAGTTCCATTCCAGGAAGTCCTCGCTTCCGCCTCGCCTGCTCCAGCGTTCCATGAAACCGTTCCACTTTCCCCTGCGTCTGCGGATGCCGAACACCACTGAACAACAAACCCACTCCCAACTGCATCAGCCACACCGTCAATCGCGTCCAGCCCCGCGCACCCTGTCCGCTCCACCACGGAATGCCGTGGTCCATTAACATCTGTTCCGGCAGGCCATGGCTCTGAAACGCGCTCTCCAGCCGCTCTCGCACCACTTCTCCCCGCGTGCTCCACGTTCCTTCCAGCAGCACCGCGTAGCGGCTGCAATCGTCCAGCACCGACAACGGGCCCACGGCACGATTCCATCCCTTCGGGCTCTTGAAGTCCATCTGCCACAACTGGTTCGGCGCTTCCCGCTCGAACCGTTGCAGCGCCGGGCGATGCCGATCCTGCTCCCGCACCATTCCTCGGCGCAGCAAAATCCGGTGAATCGTTACCACCGGCAACTCCACGCCTCCCTGCTGCAGCAATACTTGCAACTTGCGTGCTCCCCAATCCGGTCGTTGCCGTCGTAGTTCCACAATCCGATCTTCGACTCCACTCGCGGTGCGCCCCGGCATACTTCGCGGACGACGACTCCGCTCGCACAACCCCACCACTCCATGGGCTTGACCTCGACGTAACCACACATACCCGGTCGGCCGCG
>JAYTQD010000555.1:0-8060 GCA_043746935.1 Acidobacteriaceae bacterium
TCGAACTCGCCCAATGCGGCAGCCACCATTTTTCGCGAATCGCAACGCCTGGTTTCCCTCATTAATACCTACCTCGACGTGCTGCGGTTCGATGCGGGAGCGCGTTCCATGCGGCGCGAACCCATCTCCATTTCGCAAATGATCGCGCAGCTGCAACAGATCATGTCGCCGATTGCCGAAGCTGCGGAAATCCGCATTCGCGTGCACGAGGACTCGGGCCTTCCGGCCCTGGAAGGCGACGCTCCCATGCTGACCGGCGTCCTCCTGAATCTTCTGAACAACGCTGTGAAATACAGCCCCTCCGGAAGCGAAGTCACGCTTAGCGTTACTGGTACAAGTGCGAGTGTGGTCTTCGAGGTGAGCAATCCCGGTTCGCCCATACTGCCGGAGGAAATGGCTCGACTCTTCGAGCCCTTCTACCGTGCCCGCACCGCGGCGGATTCCGCACCCGGTTGGGGCCTCGGTCTCACATTCGTGAAACGAATCGTGGAAGAACATCGCGGCGGCATCGACGCTGTCAGCGATGAAAGAGGAATCCGGGTGCGCGTGACGTTGCCGGCGGGACTGATTACAAGTGGCGGGGAACTTCCCACTCAGTAGCTGTATCCGAAAGACCCAACTGCGTGGGCCTTATGGACCCAGAACCCGTGTCCGAAGCTCCGCAAGGCGCACCGCTAACCCGATGATTCCTGGCCCTCAACGTGCTTCTTCCTGGATGTGAATCGAACCGCTCAATCATTGGTGTTACCCGAACAGCTTTCAGACCGAGCGACTGCCGAACGCACCGCGGAATTTTATGAGGAATGGGAAGACGAAAACGATCCTCTGCCGGCAGTGCGCGAACAAATCGATCAGCCGTGCCAGATTTTGGCCAGGCTGATTTCAGTGTTCGCTGGTAGGCACGAGTCGTGATGAGCATGATTGCGGAATGACATCAACAGCGTCAGATTTTGCGGAGATTCTAGTTGTTTAGCCCTTCCCTAGGAGTAACAAAATGAAAAGATCCATCTCTTTGGTTCTGGTCGTTCTCTTCGCAGGATCTCTGTTGGCCAGTGCGGCAACTCTGATCACGAAGCAACAGGCGTCGCGCGATGCCGTGAACGCAGTGGGCGGGGGTACCGTAACCCTGGCTCTGAAAGAAAAAGAACTCGGCCAAATCATCTGGTCGGTCGATGTCACCGGCGCAACTCAGGAATATGAAGTCTGGGTCGGAGGCTATACCGGCAAAATTCTGCGGATCATCGTGCAACCGTTAGCACCGCAGCCCTTTTCCGGCGCAGCGCTTGCTTCCGTCTCAATGCAACAAGCGGAACAAATCGCACTGAAGAAGGTTGGCGGCGGAACCGTCGTGCAGGCTCAGCGGGACAATTGGAGGGGTTTTCGCATCTGGGACATCGCCATTACCCAACCCGGATTCGAGTACGACGTATATGTTCAGACCAGTAACGGTGCCGTACTCAAGGTCATCAAGCACATCAATAACGCCGCGGCAGCGCCGGCATTTATCAGCAAGGCGCAAGCCGTAAAGATTGCCTTAAACGCGGTCGGTGGTGGCAAAGTGCTGCTGACTGTCCTCGACAAGACCGACAACCCGCCGAACTGGTCGGTGGACATTCATGCCACTAATGGCAAAGACTATGAAGTGAAGGTCAATGCCCGCAATGGCAAGGTGATTGCGATCATCATCGGAGGCTAGCGTGTTATTCCATCGGGATAACGTAGATGTGGGAGCCCGCGAACGTCCCTCCGGACGAGCGCGGACTCCCCGCTTGGGCGTTTCTCTTGCAGTTCTCCCCCTCTGGGCGGCGCTGGTTGTATGCGCCGCCCAAGCCCAAGCCCCCGCGCCAGCGTCAACTGCACCCTTCGCAGGCGCGATCATCCGCGAATGGAAGGGTGAAGTGAAGGTACAGCTGCCTGGCGCCGTCCTAGCCCACCCGCAGCGAGGCCAAATCCTGCCTGCGGGAACCACCATCGAAACCGGCAAAGGCCGCCTGTTGCTCGTTCTGCGCACGGACGAGAGTGAAATTCTGATTCAGCCGCACACGCGCCTCGTCGTCAAAGAACCGGCGCCGAGTGCATGGACCACCCTGGATATCACCTTAGGGCAAATTCGCGCCTACATCCGCAAGCGTACTGGCGGTGCCCCTCCATTCCAGATGGGAACGCCCAGCGCAGTGATTGCCGTCCGCGGCACACGCTTCGACGTCGAGGTCAACGCGCGTGGAGTTAGCGAGATTGACGTGTTTGACGGTCTGGTAGAGGTCGCAGCCCCCGGGATCCCTGGCGCATCCGTACTTGTCAGTCCAGGCTTCTCCACCCGCGTCGGAATGGGCAAACCTCCCGAGGCTCCAGTCCCGACTCGCGAGATTCGCCCAGGCGTGGACGTGCCCAGCGCAAGCGCCCAGCGGGAGTTTACCCGCGAATACCTGGGCCAGGCAGACCGAGGACCGGACCGAGAACTTGGCGAGCGCCCGGATTCAGAACTCGACGAGGCTGTTGGAGAAAGCCGCGAGTCGGAACCGGAGAAGCACTAGAACCTGGGTTACTCACAGAAAGTTGTTCCCGTCGCTGAGAACTCGGTGGCAGCTTTCCCAGCACCATGGGTTCTTAGCTCCGCAGGCACCTCGGAACCCGCCCTCCGAGACTCTGTTTGTCAGTTCGTTCCACTATAGAGCGGACTTGTGCCAATTTGTGGCCCAAGGTCGCGTGGCCAGCCTCCATCGTGCCAGACCGCCTGTCTGGCAGCCCTGCTGACGGCCTTTGAGAACGCTCCGTTAGCCTGAGGACTATCATGGGCCCCTTCTTCACTTCAAGAAAGTCTCCGGCACCCGCTGGTTGGCGGACGGTGCCGGAGAGACGAGCGCCGTTACCTCAACTCCGTGAAGGCGTTATGGGGTGTAGATCTTCGACGCTTTATCGCCCCACGACTAAAACAACAAATGAACCCGGTTTCATGAGACTCAACTCCTCAATCTGTGCTGAGGATTGAAATACGGCCGTTGCCAGAAAGATCTTGTGAGTATGGGAATCTAATACCATGATTCGAGCCCCGTGTTTCGTCTTCAAATTCTCAGCGACCTTAAACTTGCCCGGTGACTCCTCGCGCACAACGGTAAGCGTGCCCACGCCATTCGCCGCAAATGCAAGTTGTTCGGCCTCATCGAACGCGATACTGCCGGTTCGTCCACCTGGGCCATCCGTCCTGCAATCTGCTCGGGCGACCAGCTCTCGGCGAGGCGTTGCAAAACTTGCTGACGAAGTTCGGGCTGACGTTCGAGCTTGTGCGCTCGACCGCGCGCATGCCGACGCCGCATCAACTCCTGGGCGCGCTGCGGATCGTAGCCACCGGTCCACTTCTTGGACGCCTTGCTGTTGCGCTTCAGCTCACGACTGATCGTCGACACGCTCCGCTCCAGAACTCCGGCGATGAAGCGCAGAGATTTACCGTCTGCATGCAGACGGTAAATCTCAATACGCTCCGTGAGGCCCAACTGCTCATAACTTCTTTTTCCCATCGCAACACCTTTGTACGGTGTTGCACTTGATTCGTGAACTCAAGAGGTCGCATGCTCGAAGTGAGCTTTTGTGACAAGACCTCGACATGTCCGAGATGAGAAGGTTTGGGTCAGAGCCGTTTGGTCGGCAGTTCAATCAACATTTAGCAGCGAGCGAACCAGCATTCATGAACGAGGAGAGATGACAATGAAAAGCACAACAGTTGTAAAGGATCCGGTGTGCGGCATGGACATAGAAGCTGCTACTGCCGCTGGACGAACCGAGCACAAAGGGCAGACGTATTTCTTCTGCGGCTCCTAGTTGCAAAGAGAAGTTCGATCTTGATCCTGAGCAATATGTGGGTACGTCTACGGGAACGCCTAAGAGCGGCCATGGGCTGTCGTAGTTAAGTCCAACAACGCCGCCGGTGAAAGCTATTCCTACCGTTGACCCGAGCTTCCGCTATGTGGCTCCTATGGGCTTGTGCCTTTCTACTTCCTTGGACCGCGCCGTTTGTCGCGTTGCCAGCGATAAGGCAGCCCATGCTCTGGGCCCACAGCGAGACTATCTTTGGCGCGTGCTCAACTTGTCGAGGGCGCGCTTCAACTCTTCAAGCTTCTGTCCAGCCTCACCGAGTTTGCCTTCCGCCGTCAGTCGTTGGTAGTCGGCAAGGTCTTTGGCGGCTTCCGCGATCAATGCCGTAAGATCCGCTGCGGGATGGGGCGACGCGTTGGATGCCTGTGCGCCCGGCCCGGGTTCCGCCGCGACGCTGATCGTCGGGGCGGTCATGGACGAGGCCGCTCCGCCAAAAAGGGCCGCCATCGCCGCCTCGAACGTTGGTCCATACGCCAGCCGATCTTGCAAGGCGAGCACGACCAAACGCAACTCCGGCATCGGACTCCGCTCGGCCTGTAGGTAAATCGCCTCCGCATACAACAGGGCCCGGCCGGTCGGAATCACCAGTAGGGCCCCGCGCCGCACGTGCGAGCCTTGCTGATTCCATAGCGTCAACTGTCCGGAAAGCTGCGCGTTCTGATCGATTCGCGCCTCGATTTGCAGCGGTCCGTCGACCAGCTTCGTCTTGGGAAAGTTGTAGACCACCGACGTGCCGTATTGTGTACCATCGCTGCGTCCGGCAATCCAGCCAATCAGATTGTTCCGGTTCGCTGGAGTGAAGGGCAGAATCTCGACGAACTCCTCGCCGGTTTCGCCCGGTAGTTTCATCAGCACGAAATTTGGCTGCATCGCCTGGGTTGTTTGCTCACCCGCGTCGCTTGTACCGACTTCGCTGGCAACCGTCCACAGATCTTCACGGTTGTAGAACGCTCCGGGATCGGTCATGTGATACAGGCCGTACACCTCCGCCTGCAATTTGAGTAACAACTCGGGGTAGCGGATGTGCTTGCGCAGGTCAGGGGGCATGGCAGACGCATCCTTGAACAGGCTCGGGAAGATCCGGCGGTAGGCGGCGACGATGGGATCGTCAGTATCAAATACGTAAAATGTTGTCGAACCATCGTAGGCGTCAATGACCACCTTAACGCTGTTCCGCATGTAGTTAATGAGGTCGCGATCGAGACGGTAATGGGTCGAGTAGGGGTAGCTGTCGGAAACCGTGAATGCATCCATGATCCACGACAGACGGCCATCGTTGCCCAGCACGATGTAAGGATCCGGATCGTAAGTAAGGAATGGGGCTAGCGCGGTCACCCGATCACGCACGTTGCGCCGCATCAGCAGCCGGCTGTCCTGATTCACGTCATCGCTGAAGGGGAGCTTGGCGAGGTCGTCGCGGTCGAATGCGATAGCGATGCGGCGCAGAAAGCCGCCGAGTAGGATGCCGCCGTTGCCCTCGTAGGACGTCAGGTTGTTGGTCTGGCCTTGCGGGTAGTTGAATTCCTTCTGGCGTGTCTTCACGTAGACGTCGGTATTGGTCAACTCGCCGAAATAGACCTCTGGGCGCGTCACTGTGAGACCACGAACCGTGCTTTGGACCGGCATATTGCTAAGCATCAGCGTGGGCAGCCCTTCCGGCGTGAACCCATTGACTGGGTTCATGGTGATGCCGTAGCCGTGGGTGTAGATCAGCTTCTCGTTAATCCAGTTGCGGCTGCTCTCTGGGAGTTTCTCGACGTTCAGCTCACGCGTGGCGAGCATCACCTCGCGGGTCGTGCCGTCAATGTCATAGCGATCGATGTCGATATCGGGGAAGTCGTAGTAGGTGCGAATTTCCTGAATTTGCCGCAGCGTGTTCTGGAGCGCGTGCCAGTCCCACAGCCGGATGTTTTGCAGTGTGGCCTGATTGTTCGTCGCATCGGCGGCCTCGACGGTCGTCTCGGCCGGAAACTCACGCTGCGAGATGCGGTCGAATCCATAGGCCTGCCGCGTCAAGTCGATGTTGTGAGCGATATAGGGCTGCTCGCGAACCAGCTCGTTCGGCTTGACGATAAAGTTGCCAACGTACCAGGCGACTCCTTGAAGGGCGACATAACAGACCGCGGCGGGAATGAGCGCGGCGACCAGCCAGCGTCCGCGCGGCTCGCGCAGGGCATTGACGGCTGCGATCGCCGCCCCGAGAACGAGCGCCGCGCAGACCACGAGCATCCCTGTGAGCGTTACGTGCGCGTCGGTGTAGGTGACACCGCCGAAGATCGTATGATCGTCGAACAATCGCTCGAAGCGGCCCAGATACACGCGCGCCGCGCCGGTCAGCAAAAGGAACGCAAACGCGATAGAGAGTCCGCGCCAAGGAAGCGTGACGGAGCGGCTGAGATGCCCGGAGAGCACGCGGCTTCCGCCGGTGATGAAGATGAAGAAAGCGGCGAGAATACAGGCAAGCACGGAGAGCGTAAGCAGCCAGCCGGCGATCAGCTGCCACGCCGGCAGGGTGAAGAGAAAGAAGTTCAGCGGCATGCCAAAAATCGGGTCGACGACGCCACCCGTGGCGTGGGGTGCGTACCAAAAGAGCGCGAGCGCCGGCCACTCCGCCATCATCCCGGCGCCGGTTGCAGCGGCAATAGCGATTGAAACGCCGACCGCGATGAGACGCAGGACAGGCTCAACTGGCAGCTTCACCGGCTGTCCGCCGATGTAGATCGTGTGGCCGCTGGGCAAATCGCGGAAATGCGCTTGCTTCAGAGCCAGGAACGATCCGTACAGAATGATAAATGTTGTTGCCGCGAAAACAGTGAAGATTCCCCACTGCAGGCTCAGTGTTTTCCAGAATACGTCCCCATAGCCGAGCGACCCGAACCAGAGCACGTCCACGTAGTACGACAACGCGGTCCGACCGCCGAAGAGAATGCCGGCAAGCACGGCGAGAATGAGAAGGAGAAGGATGCGGCGACGACGCGGCGGCGGCCAGTCAATGGACTCAGGCATTGCGATACTCCGTTTTCTTTGATTCTCTAATTCATCCGCATGATACTCCCTCCGCTTCCGCAAGTTGCCTCATGTCGACCCTCACCGCAAGGCGACAGGGAGGGAAGTCGGTGTGGTCGGGATCACTGACTTCGCAGTGGGGCTGATCGTTAGCCAAAGCCGACACATGCGCGCTGCGGCGGTGCGAGGCGCACTTCTCCAGCCCTGACGCCAATCTGGGGCAGAGTCTGTACTGATCTGAATTCGGTCTGTTACAATTTACACACGGTGCATGGACAGATGCGCTGGGTCGTAGGGTCGTGCAGCAGGATTTGGGCGTTGGCTTCCTGTCCATTTCCTGTCCATTAACCCCCGGAATTCGGTTATATGGGGTGGAAATGGTTGACACAGGCGACGCTGTGGACAGTAAGAAAAGACAGGAAAATCAAGGGTTTCCCAGTAACCCGGTGAAAACAAAGTGGGGACGTAGTTCAGTTGGTTAGAACGCTGCCCTGTCACGGCAGAGGTCGCGAGTTCGAGTCTCGTCGTCCCCGCCATATTTCTCAACCACTTGCGACCCTGATCCTTTCCGATCAGGGGATCTTACGGGACGATCAACACTGCGGGAGATCGATCTCTTCCGCTAATCATCTAGCGATCTCATTCGTTTGTCGGCGCACCCCAAGTGCGCCGGAATGCCCGTGGGGGCAGGGGAACCACGCGTGGATGAATCCCAAATTAGTTTCGCGAGTTCACACAGAGAGTCCAAGAGAGCTAAGTACGAGGGAAGCTGCTTTACCGGCTTCCCCTGATCTTTCTCCAAGCAGCAACCCCCTCACAGAGCGTTTAATAATGAACAGCACGAGATAGGAAGGTAATTCGATGATTCCTTTAGCCTCGGCAACCTCCGCGCAGCATGGTGTCTCCAATCAGCCTCTCAGCTCTGAAGATTTGCGTAAGATCGATGCCTATTGGCGCGCAGCGAATTATCTTTCTGTCGGTCAGATTTATTTGTACGCGAATCCACTGCTCCGCGAGCCTCTGAAAATTGAGCACGTCAAACCGCGCCTGCTCGGCCACTTTGGTACCACCCCGGGTCTGAACTTCATCTATGCCCATTTCAATCGTCTGATAAAGAACCATGACCTAAATGTCATCTACATCGCTGGCCCCGGCCACGGCGGTCCCGGATTGGTTGCGAACAC
>JAYTQD010000556.1:0-1043 GCA_043746935.1 Acidobacteriaceae bacterium
TCTCTCCCGAGCATGCCCGCACCCAGGCCCAAGCCGCCGCCGAAGAAGCCGCCCGCGAAGCGAAAGACGCAGCCGAAAACACGCGCCCTGAAGAAGCTGCGCCGGACAAGCGGCTTATTATTTTTGCCAAGGGCCGTATCGTGAGTGTCGATTGTTCACAGGATCCCGCGGCGGTCGTGACCTTCGCCACCAGCAACCGTACTCTGAAGTTGCACACGACGGATCACGCTAAGGTGATCGTCGTAGGAGAAGATAAGTTTTCCTGCCGCTGGGAAGGCGTGCGCGCGCTCGCCAACTATAAGGCGGGTACCAAGCCGGGCGAAGGGGATTTGGTTACGATTGAAGTGCAGTAGAACGAAGTCAGATTTTAGATTGCAGATTACAGAAATTGTTTGGGTTTACTTCTGCAATCCGAAATCTGCAATCTGAAATTTGTTTTCCGGAGTCGCCATGAAAAAGTCCATCGTCCGCTTCCTAGCCTGGTTCGGAGCCGCCGTAATCCTCTACTCCATCTATTTCGCCATCATGCTGAACTACAAACGCTCCGTCCCGTCGAGGACGATTCTCGAAGTCAGTCTCGAGAGTCAGATGATCGAGGACGCCCCGGACTCCGCTGTTGCCAAGTACATGCTCTCCGACCGGCCCCGCGTCCGCGACATCGTGGATGCCCTGGATCGCGGCGCCAAGGATGATCGCGTAGCGGGCTTGGTTGCCACCATCAGCGCGGTTCCCATGGGCATGGCGGAGGCGCAGGAGGTTCGCGATGCCGTGTTCCGTTTTCGCGCCAAAAAGAAGTTCGCGGTAGCTTTTGCCGAAAGCTTTGGAGAATTTGGTCCCGGCAACGGCTCCTATTACGTCGCCACGGCCTTTGACCAAATCTATTTGCAGCCCTCCGGCGACATAGGCCTGACCGGTCTGATGATCGAGACCCAGTTCCTAAAAGGCACGCTGGACAAGCTGGGTGTGAAGTTCCACGGCGACCATCGCTACGAATATAAGAACGCCTACAACATCTACACCGAAACGCAATACACCGCCGCGCA
>JAYTQD010000557.1:0-8050 GCA_043746935.1 Acidobacteriaceae bacterium
GGGTCTTTGCGGGCCGCCTTCACCGCTGGGTAGACCGCGCCCAGCAGCGCTCCAATCAGGGCGATCACCGCTGCACGCAGCACCCATTCGCCCGTCAAAAGCAGCGGCAGAACGTGGAAGCGATGCACGAGCAGTACCTTGGCGAGGTAGCTGATGGCGATGCCAAGCGCAATTCCTGCCAGCGCCAGCAGCAGCGTCTCTCTCAGAATCACGCCCAGAATGTACGACCGCGACGCGCCCATTGACTTCAGAATGCCAATCTCACGCGTCCTCTCCATCACCGCCGTATACATGGACTGGAAAATCACCATGAAGCCGATGATCATGGCCACGCCGACAACGATCTTGATGAAGAGATTGAAGCCGGGCAGGTGTTCCGGCGTCATTAAACTGAGGAATTCGGCAGTGGAGTGAACGGTATAAGTTTCCATCCCTTTGATGGCTTTCACCGCCGCGACCACGGCATCAGCGTTTTTGGGGTCGTCGAGGCGGACGTACAGAACAGAGGCCTTGCCCTGTGCGCCGAGGAGGTCCTGGAGTGCCGACAACTGCAGGAAGCGACGCGCGCCCTTGCCGTGCTCGACAATCCCGCAGATGCGAAATTTGTGATTGAGCAAATCCACGGAATCGCCCACTTTGGAATGATGGTCGTTGGCGTACTTGTCGTCGACGATCATGTCTTCCGCAGCGTGGAATCCGCCACCGGACAGATAGGTGAAAGAGCTCCCTAGAGTCTCGTAGCTGGCGAGGTCAATACCGTAAATAATTTCCAGGGAGCCGGGATTGTTGACCAGGGTCCAAAGGACCGGCGAAACCACAGTGACGTGGGGAAGTTTCGCTACGATGTCGCCGATCTTGACCGACATGGGGGCCGTGGTAAATCCAACCAGATTGCTCGACCCTGGCGGCTGCACCATCAAGTCCGCGCCGATGCCCGCTTGCCGCGTCCTGGAATCATTGAGCATGCCGTAGGAAAGCGCCGCAATCAGCAGGATTAACGTCACTTCCAGAGCAATGGCAAAAATGCTGATCAGCGAGCGCAGGGGCCGATGTACGAGATTAGAAATGACGAGACGGTTCATGAAAGTTGTCGAATGAGTTTACTGCAAAATGGCTGTCGGCCTACTGCGACTGTGGGTTCGGGGTTTTCGGCGCCGTCTCTCCCAGGTGCTTGACCTCGGCCCCGGGCGGTTGCGCTAGCGCAAATTGCTCGTCCGTGAGCGTGCTGTTGAGTTGCAATTTCACCATGTGGAGCACGATATCGTATTCCTCGCGAGGACGCACGATTTCGATCTGCGATGGAAACTGGATGCCGTCGTAATCTTTATAGTTTTCGTAGCGGGCGTCGGTGGCCAAGTTGCCGAAGTCGTCGTATACCAGTTGCCGGTGCGGCACGAGATCGGTACGGCCGAAAATAATCTTGCGGGATAGGAACCAGCCTCGCTCCCCTTTGCGCACAATATTCAGGTGATAGGCTCCCTGCTCAACCTGCCGCCCGTCCTTGTCGCGCACGATTTCTTCATCGTTTTCGAGAACGGCGATTTCCTTGTCCGGGTCCACTTCGCGTAAAAGCAAGGCATCATAAATATGCTGCGGGCGCAGATTCTCAATCGACTGCTTCCCTTCCGTGGAGGTCTGGTCGTTGCGGCCTTCCAGGAAACGGTTTTTCGTCGGAATCCAGAGCCGAAAGTCCTGCCCATCGCTCACCATGTCGAAAGCCGTATTGCGCACGACCGGCAAAAGCCCAATCATCCGCAGCATGGAAGGTTTGCGTGCCAGCACATAGCCACGAATCTCCTCATAGTCGGTGATTTTGCCTTTTTTCGCACCACCCACGGACGTGTCGATATCCACTGTAGCCTGCATGGAGCGCACCTTAGCCGCTTCCCGGTTGACGTAGTCGATCAACTCTTGTTGGGTAGCAGTCTTCAGGGGAGCGCCGGTGACAACGCGCTCCACCTTGTGCGCGCGAAATAGGCAGCCCGTCAGCGGCCATGCCAGGAGCAGCAGCAGCAGCAGCGCGCGACGAATTGGCGTGAATTGAACTGGTGAAGAGCGAATTGGCGAAGATCGTGGCATTCCAGACGAGACTTCAGTATAGCTTGCGAGGACGGAACATTGATGGGAAAGGAGTTAGCGGCGCAACGCTACCGTGCGACGGAAGGCCACTACATTCCGATTGTGCTCGCTCAGGTTATGTGCGAAGCGGTGATGACCATGCCCGTCGCTGACGAAATAGTAAAAGTCCGAAGTGGACGGGTGCATCGCCGCTTCCAGCGCCAGGCGTCCGGGATTCCCTATCGGACCCGGTGGCAGCCCCGCATAGCGATACGTGTTGTACGGGGAGTTAATCCACATATCCGAGTGGTGGAGCGCGCCCGAATAAGTACCGTTCAGCAAATGCGCGTAAATCACGCTGGGATCGGCATCCAAAGCAATTTTCTTGTTCAGCCGATTGTAGTAAACGGAGGCAACGAGGCCGCGCTCTTGCGAGGCGCCCGTTTCCTTTTCCACGATGGACGCCATCGTCACCAGCCGCGGAACGCGCTGGGCGGAATCGTTCACCAGATTCAATGTGACAGCTTCTTTGCGGAAGCGGTGCACCATCGTTTCCACAATGTCCTTCATGCCCTGCGTACGCGTGAACTGGTAGGTGTCGGGAAAGAGATACCCCTCGAGCGAAACCGCCTGAGGAGCAAAATCTTCGATCAGGCTGGTCTGTTCGCGAGCCTGTTTCAGAAAATCATCGCGCGAACCGAGTCCGGCCTCTTCGACGGCGTCGGCGATGTCGAACATGGTATAGCCTTCGGGCACAGTGACGGTGCGCACGAGGAAGTCGCCGCGCACGATGCGTTCCAAAACGTCATGGGTGTCGGCGGAAGTGGAGAACAAATATTCCCCCGCCCGCAGTCGCTCCCGGTTGTGCAAGCGATGCCAAATCACAAACGCCGTCGCATTGCGAATGACGCCCGCCGACTTCAGCTCTACGGCGATGCGGTGTACGCTCCAGCCCGGACGCAACAGCACGGTCTTCTGCCCTTCCGGTTGGAGCGGCAGATAGCCCATGGCCGCGACCCATGCGGCCGCGCCGAGAAGCCCCACAAACAGCAATGCGAAAATTTTCTTCACGCTGATTTAGAAAGCTGCATCGTACCAAAGTCGGGTCGTGACGCGACTGAATCCGCAGTCGCCTCAGTTTAGACGACTTCCGGATGCCTGCAAATGCACCGCCGGTCGTAGGACGAAAGTTCCAGAGCGGCGTCTAAGTACATAATCCTGGTGCGTGATCCTAACGAGAGTTGCGTTTCTCGGACCTCGGCTACAGAATCGCTGGAGTGGGGTGTGTTTTGGAAAGTGGCAAAGAATCCGGGGTTCTGCGTTCGGCCAAGCCCGCGCCCAGGAGGGCACAGCTGGGAATCCTTGCCTGCGCGGTCTTGGGAATAGCCAGCTGCCTGAGCCGCCAGGCGAGGGCGCAGGATCCGCCAGCAGAGACGAATAACAGCCTACAAGGCGTCGTTGTGAATAGCGTCACACACGAGCCAATTTCACGAGCTCTCGTATCCTCCCCAGACAATCACTTCGCGACCATGACAGACAGTCAGGGGCATTTTGAATTGAAGCTGGCCAAGAACACGACGGGAGATATAAGGATCCAATCGTCCCACGGCTTTGGTGGCGCGCAAGCCCGGCTTCCTCTCCGAACCGGCCCAGGATTTGCAACTGGATACCACCGCGAAAGAGCTCTCCCTCTCGCTAGCCCCGGAGGCTTTGATCGTAGGCCATGTCGCGCTTGGATCCGCCGAGGCTGCCGACAAAATCCAGATTGAGATCTATCGACGCAAGGTTGAGGATGGCCGCGGCCACTGGATCCCGAGTGGGCAAACAACAACCCGATCCAACGGCGAATTCCGATTTGCGGAGCTTGCGGCTGGAACTTACAAGTTGATGACTCACGAGCAACTGGATCGCGACCAACCGGTCATCGCTCCCGGCGGTGGGCAACTGTACGGATACGCGCCTGTCTACTTTCCCAGCGCAACCGATTTTGCGGCGGCGGATAATATTTTTTTGTCGGCAGGACAGACTTTCCAGGCTGATCTAGTAGTGGTCCGGCAACCGTATTATCCGGTCAAAATATTGGTTGTGAATGCCGCGGTGGACAGTGGAATTGCGGTGAGTATTTCCGCAGCGGGCAGCCACGGTCCCGGATACACGCTCGGCTATAATCCGCAGACCCAAAGTATCGTAGGCCTGTTGCCGCAGGGCTTGTATTCCGTGGAAGCATTGAGCTATGGGACCATGCTGACCGCGGGAGAAACGCCACTCACTGTCCGCAATGTTCCGCTGGCTACGGCCAGTATGACAATGGTTCCCGCGCGATCCGTCCACGTCAATGTCAAGGAAGAGTTCACGGCGCCGGAACCAGCCGACAACGCAGAGTCCAATCTACGCGGACCTGCGCGCTACCTTAACGTGCGTCTCGAACCAGCCGACGATTTCAGCTCGCAGAACGTCATCAACCTGCAACCTCCTTCACGCCAAAACGACCAGTCTCTCGTCCTCGAAGGCGCTTCCCCGGGCCGTTACTGGGTTCACCTCGATACTTCGCGTGGCTACGCGGCGTCGGTCATCGCTGGCGGGATTGACCTGCTGCGCGAACCCCTCGTGATCGCAAATACCTCCTCCATTCCTTCGATTGAGATCACGATGCGCGATGACAGCGCACACATTGAGGGCACGGTGGAAGGCGCGGACCCGGCACTCACGGCGGGTAACATTCTCGCGGCTTCGTTCGTCGGCATTAACCCTCCGGGCGCCCATACACCGTTCGCTCATGTGTATTTTGTTCCGTTGCCGGAAAGTCCCGGACGATTCTCGGAAGTAGTGGCAGGACCGGATGGAACATTCACTTCGCCAGAACTTCCGCCCGGCGCTTATCGTGTGATGGCATTCAAGCGTCAGCAAACTGACATCGAATACCAGAATCCCGATGCGATACGAGTCTACGAAGCCAAGGGTCAAGTGGTCCATTTGACCGGAGACCAGAAGGAACATTTGGCCCTGCAACTGATCCCGAAAAGTGAGTAACGAATAATGACGCCCAAGTTCCCCAATCCGCGAGTTTTGGCCTTGGTCGCAGCCGCTGTGCTGCTGTGCAATTCCTTCTTGACCGCACAAATCGCCCACCTGACACCAAAGCCATCATCCGGGGCGAGCTTCCGCATCGCCGGAACGGTAGTCAATGCAACGACCTCCCAACCACTCGCTCGCACCCAAGTCTCCGTCACCAACACCAAAGACCCAAATGACGGCCAGTCGATGGTTACATCCGACGATGGCATATTTCATTTTCAGGTCAAGGCTGGGAAATACTCGTTGCGAGGTGAGAAGCGCGGCTTCATCGCCTCCGCCTACGACCAGCATGAAACTTTCTGGACCGGAATTGTTACAGGTGCGGGCCTCGACACCGAAAATCTGGTTTTCCGCCTTCCGCCCGCGGCAGCAATCACGGGAAAGATCACCGACGAGATTGGCGATCCCGTTCGTGAAGCGACGATCACGGTGTACCGCGAAGATCACAGTACGGGAGTGAGCCGAATCCACTTGCTCTCTACCGCAACAACGGACGATCTCGGTGCCTATGAGGTAACTCCGCTGAGCGCCGGCACCTACTTCGCATCGGTTGCGGCACAACCGTGGTATGCGGTGCATCCAATCTCTTCCCAATCGGGAGCTGCCGCAGTAGACCGAGCACTCGATGCAGCATTTTCCTTCACCTACTACAAGGACACCACCGAGCCGGATGATGCCACGCCGATCCCACTTGGGCCTGCCGATCACGCCGAGGTCGACTTCCACATCAACCCGGTTCCCGCCCTGCATCTGGTATTTCGCGGTGGCGCCCTTCCTGCATTTCATTCGCCCGTATTTGAAAAGCCGACGTTCGATGGAATCACAGTCCCTCAGTCCGGCACGGTGGAGCAAGTTTCTCCGGGCATCTTTGAGATAACAGGGCTCGCCCCGGGCAAGTACACCCTGCGGGCGCGTAGTTCCACTAACGGCGCGATGAAAGAGCCGACTGACGTCTACCTCAACCATGATGAACAGGATTTGGATCTTTCCGCAGGCGCGCTGACTGCCTCGGTCAAGGCCACTGTACAGGTACCCGGCTCGACAAAACTTCCGTCGGGTTTAACAATTGCGCTGCGCAACGGCAAAGGCAGAATTGCAAGAGCCATCGAGGTCAACGACAAAGGAGAGGCTGCGTTCACGGACCTCGCCCCAGGACAGTACGATGTAGCAGCTGGGTCTCCCACCAAGGCGTATTCCGTTTCCAGAATATCGCGCGAAGGCCACGGAATCAACGGGCACAACCTGGATGTCCCGGCCGGCTCATCGCTCACGGTCTCGCTCGTTCTGGTGGGAGGCGCTGTAACCGTCGAAGGCTTTGCCAAGCGGTCCGGCAACGCGGCTCCTGGCGCGATGATCGTTCTCGTTCCCAGCAATCCTGAAGCAAATCTGGAACTCTTCCGCCGGGACCAAAGCGACCAGGACGGAAGTTTCGTTCTCCGGCAAGTAGTTCCAGGCACCTACACGATCCTAGCCATCGAAAACGGCTGGGATCTGGATTGGGCTAAGCCCGCGGTGATTGAGCACTATCGCCAGCATGGGCAAAAACTCGTTGTTGGCGATCAAAAAGGATCGGTGCGTTTACCTGGCTCGGTGGAAGTTCAGCCGAGGTTGTGAGTCACATCTGAGATTGAGATCGAAGCGCCCTGCTGCGGATTCCGAACACACGCTCGAAAGCCATCTCTCCATCGTGCGTTAACCGAACGGCGCGTGTCCCGCGGATTGGCGCCAGCCACTTTCTCTGCCGGAACGTGGAAAGCAAAGCCGCTCCTACCGCGCCACCCACGTGGTGATGACGTTCAGTCCAATCCAAACACTTGCGAGCGAAAGAACGCCGAAGTCCGCGCAGTGGCGCTGCATCAATGTCCAGCGTGCTGAGGAATCGTTCGCCTGTCGACGTAAGCAGGAAGACACTGCCGCGTTGCCGGAGCACATCTTTTTTCAGCAGCTCGTTTCGCAGAGCAATCGAAAGCACGCCCGCCAGATGGTCATAGCAAGTCCTGGCAAAGCGCAATTCGGGCATCGCCCTGGCGTCGGGTTTCTGCGCGAGCGAGCCCAGCGCTTCTACGGCAACCGCAACATCCGCGCCCTTCAGCCGGTAGAGTCGCTGCCTGCCGCTGCGTTCGCAAACGATCAGACCGCCAGCCAACAGCTTCGCAAGATGCGAGCTTGCCGTCTGTGGTGACACCCTCGCAGCTAGAGCTAGTTCCGAGGCCGAATGGCTATTCCCGCTCAACAATGCAGTGAGCATTTGAATGCGACCAGCTTCTCCAATTAGACCGGCAATTCGCGAAATGGGGGTTGCATTCATACTTCAATCACCATTGAAACATAGTCGCTATTCAGAACGCTACTGTTGTGACAGTCAAAGCGATCCATTCACCGGACGCTTTTCGAGGAGGACGTATGAACACACTTGCCCAATTTTCCGCCGTGCTCTTAGCTATCGGGATCGCGTTCGCCCAAGAACCAAGCGCCAAAGAACCGCCGCCCGTCAGCATTGTCGGCTATATACGCGACAGTGGTTGCGTCCACCGCTTCCATGAAGTTGTAAAGCCGTTGCCCAACGGATGCGTCGAAGCTTGCGCGCGGGGCGGCTCGCCGCTCGTAGTTCTCACCAAGGACGAGCAGATGTACCATCCCATTTCCGCGGAAATGCCGGATGTTGACGTGCGTCCGAAACTCTTGCCGTTCCTCGGCAAGATGGTGAAGATCACGGGACACATATACAGTCGCGGCGGTTCCAACGCAATTTCGCTGGAACACATTCAAGAAGTCCCGGAATAACCACGCCTCGAAAGGAAAATATGAAAGACCTAACTATCGCGCTGGAACACCGGCCCGGCGCGCTCGCCGATATGGGTGATGCCCTGGGACGTGCCGGCGTGAGCATTGAAGGCGGTGGTGCTCACTTTCTATT
>JAYTQD010000558.1:0-3020 GCA_043746935.1 Acidobacteriaceae bacterium
CCCATCTGCGTCAGTTGCGCCACCTGATCCTGCATGAGTGCAATCAGCGGAGAAACCACGATGACCGTCTTTTCGCCAGAAATCGCCGCTGGCAACTGATAACAAAGCGACTTCCCGCCGCCCGTTGGCATGATCACGCAGGCGTCGCGCCCACCCAGCAGGCTGCGGACGATCCCCTCCTGCAAAGGCCGAAACGAGTCGTAGCCCCAGTAGCGGCCCAAAGCCCCGAGAAGGTCAGGAGAGTCCATCAGAAAGAGTATAGCGACCAGTGTGGCGCGGGCGCCCTCGCCCGCGAGGAAGTCGAAATGAGTGACGGCCAATAAGCGCTATAAACACATATAAATTGTAATTTAGTTGTGTTTATAGCGTTTATATGCTAGTCTGGTTTTCGCCGAATTTAGGAGGGATGTCTTGGCAAGAAACGCATCCGCAGAGGCTCAGGACACTTCTTTCAAAGAGCACCGCGAGATTTTCGACATCTACCGCAAAATTCTCGACACCGATGCCAAGATTGTCGGCGCGGACGGCAAGAGCGAAAGCTTGCCCAACAATCCGTATTCCTTCCTGCTACGCCTCCTCGCCGATCTGCGCGCCGGTCAGTCGATCACGATCTTACAGACACGCCAGGAACTCACCACAACGGAATCTAGTCGGCTTCTGGGCATGTCCAGGCAGTTCCTCGTGCAGCTGCTCGAAAAGGATGAATTGCCTTTCCACCTGGTCGGCACCCACCGCCGCTTGTATGTAGGCGATGTGCTTGCCTACAAGACCAGACGAGACTCGGAACGCCACCGAATCCTAGGTGACCTCGCGCGCGCGGAAGTAGCACAAGGAACCTACGATCTGGTCCCCGATGATTTCCTATCAGGGCGGTAACCCCGCCGCTCTGCTCGACGCATGCGTGCTCGTGCCCATGTGCCTTTGCGACACGCTCTTGCGGTTGGCCAAAGAGCCGGCGATGTATCGGCCGGTTTGGAGCGATGCGATCATAGAGGAGATCGGGAACACGTTGGAGCAAAAACTTGGGCTGACATCGGAACAGAGCAGCCGTCGCATTGGCCAGATGTCGCGTGCATTCCCGGATGCCATTATTCAGCCACGCGAGTCGTTGCACGAAACTCTGACCGGCATTCCTGACCCGGACGACAGACACGTATTGGCGGCTGCGATTGCCGGTCGTGCAAATGTAGTCGTAACCAATAGCCTCCGGCACTTTCCACAAGAATACCTCGCCCAATTCGGCATTCTTCGGCAATCGGCGGACGAGTTTCTGATGACACAGTTCCAAAGGAATTCGCCGCTTGTCATCGAGAGACTCGATGAACAGGCAGCCGACATTCGACGGCGGCGGGCAGATGTGATCTCAGTGTTGAAGCGCGTTGTTCCGAAATTTGCAGATCTTGTGGAGAGCGCCAGTTAGGGATTTGACTTTAGCGACTTCCTTAATTCCTCCGCCGACCCACTAAACAAATTCCGCAACACCGCCACCTCCCCTACGATACCTGTCTTGATCGCAGGCTCCGCATCTGGAGCGAATAGCGGGGAGTGGTTGGAAGGCAAGCTTGTCCCCGCCGCTTTGGCCTGCGCCAATTTCTCGGGATCAGCTCCGCCGAGGTCGAAGTAAAATCCCGGAATCCCCTGATTCACAAAATAGGAAAAATCTTCGGATGCCGTCTTCGCCTCGCTGGTAACGACACGTTCCTGACCCAGCGCCGCCTCCAAGGGACCCCGCAACCGCTGCGCTAGCCCAGGATCGTTGTACACAGAATCCGTAAACTCCGGGTGCTCGATCAAAGGCTCGCGCGGCGCGGCTGCTGCTTCGGCTTCGGCCTTCGTGATCCGCGCAATCGCCGCCAGAATTTGCTTGCGGATTTCGGCTTTGTAAGTCCTCACCGTCAGCCCCATCACTGCTTGATCAGGGATGATGTTGTTCTTTGTTCCAGCCTGGATATAGCCGACGGTCACGACGGCCATCTCTCCCGGCTTTACTTCGCGCGAAACAATCGTTTGTAAAGCCAAAATGGTACGCGCGGCAATCACGATGGGATCGACCGTGGTATGCGGCGCCGAGCCGTGCCCGCCCTTGCCGTAAATCGTGATGCGCAGCGAATCCCCATTCGTATCGTAGGTTCCCGAAACGATTCCCACTCTCCCGGCAGCCAGCGCGTTGCCGACATGCAGCGCCACCGCCACATCCGGTTTGGGAAAGCGGGTGAACAAACCGTCCTCCAGCATCTTTTTCGCGCCGGAGATAGTTTCTTCAGCGGGTTGGCCGACCAGCATCAGCGTTCCGTGCCAGGTGTCTTTGCTATGTGCCATGACAGCAGCCGTCCCGATCAGCGACGCCATATGCACATCGTGTCCGCAGGCGTGCATGACGGCGACGTCGCGACCTGCGTCGTCCTTGGCGTGGACTTTGCTGGCGTAAGGGAGATCGGTCTTTTCTTCCACCGGAAGCGCGTCCAGTTCTGTGCGCAACATGACAGTAGGGCCGGCGCCATTTTTCAGAATAGCAACAACACCAGTGCCGCCAACATGTTCGGTGATGTTGTAACCAAGACTGCGAAGACGTCCAGCGAGTTTCGCGGCAGTCTGCGTTTCATGCGACGAGAGTTCAGGATTCTGGTGCAGATCCAGATACAGGGCGTGCGCGTCGGGATACACGGCGTCAACTTCGGAAGAAGCTGCGGCATTTTGCGCGAGGGCGGAAGCGGTAAGGGCGGCAAGAATCAGGGTAGCGAGAAGAGAAATCTTTGTCGATGTCATCGTGACCGGATGATATCCGCAATGCCGGATCGTCAGCAACAACTACAACGTATGCAGATACACCAGCAAGCTATTGATCTGCTCCTGCGTTAGTGCGCGGCTGAATCCCGGCATATCGCCGCGACCGGAGACGATGATCTCACTCACGCGTTCGTCGTTGGCGGGCAGGCCACTCTTGGAAAGGTACTGGCTCTTGAATACACTTTTCAGACTTGGGCCTTTTTTCCCCTTCGACGAATAGGACTCGTGGCAGC
>JAYTQD010000559.1:0-3020 GCA_043746935.1 Acidobacteriaceae bacterium
GCTTTATGCACGGGTGGAGAAGCTATTTGAGCTTCCGCCGACCGCGTTCAATCCGCCGCCGAAAGTGCATTCGGCCGTGATTCGCTTGACCATGGAACCCAAGACAGAGGAACTCGGCGTCACCGCGCCGGATATGATTGCGTTCTTCAAGCTGGCCTTTGCCCAGAAACGCAAGACGCTTTGGAACAATCTAAAAGCCCGCTACAGCGATGCCGAACTCAAGGCCGCGTTGGGGGAAACGAAGATCAAAGCCAGCGTCCGCGCCGAGGCTCTTTCTATCGAGAAGATGGCCGCGCTGGCTCGGGCGCTATTGGCCGGTGCGCCAAAAGTCTAGTGGCGTGGCATGGTTCTTGCTGCGTGGGCAGGCGAGGGCGCCTGCCCCTACGTGGGTGTTGCTCGATTTAGGCTGTAAACATTATGCGGTCACTAAGCGGTCTGATGGCGAAAAATTCCGCTTTAGGGCAATTCCCGTTACGCTGGTAACCACGCCTGAACCTGTTGGTGCTCGCGGATTTCGCCGATTTCAGATACAAAATAAGCAACGCAGCATTTTTCTGTCTTCCGCACTCTGGTAGGGATTCCGGCCCTTGGCTTTTTAAGCAAGAGGAGAGATCCCCATGGATTTGGCAAGCAGCTTACGTGGTATGGACCGCTCCGGCACTCATCGCACGGACGAAATCCAACAGGAAATTGATCAGCTCTCGAGCCGCGACTGGCAGCTATGGTCGATCGGCGCGTTGCTGATGCTCGTCCTCGCCTCGGGGGTTTTCGCGCTGGTGCTGCCGAATCTGGCGTGGTCGCAGAGAAACCTGATTCTCGATCACCGCTTTGTTCCGCAACTGATGTTTGGACTGATGACGTTGATCATTCTGGTCAATATCTACCTGATCGCCCAGCGTAAGTCGCTGAACTCGACGCGTGGATCACTGATCCGCGAGCTTGTTTATAACCAACGTCTGGAAAACCTTTCGCTTTACGATCCGCTGACGAACCTGTTCAATCGCCGCGCCATGGATGAATTCGTCAGCCGGGAAGTGACGCGCGTCAACCGGCAGGGAACGCAACTCACGTTTTTGATGCTGGATATTGATGGATTCCGCGCGGTCAATTCCAACTTCGGGCATCAGGCTGGCGACGGGGTGTTGGTGGATGTGGCGCAGATGCTGAAGAATAACTTCCGCGGGGCGGACTTGCTCTTTCGCTACGGAGGGGATGAATTCCTGGTAGTCATGCCGGAGACCAGCGAAGAACAAGCGGAGATCGCAGTGCGTCGCTTGCTGCGGGGCGTCGAGAACTGGAATGTGAGCGGCAAGCGCGGCTTCGAGCTGCAAGTCAACTGGGGAATCACCGCCCATGTGGCCGGCGCTATCATCGCTGACGTGCTCCGCGAAGCTGATCGTAGGCTGTATCAGAGCAAGCACAAGATGGTGCCGCTGTTCTAGTGCCGTAACCGCATGATTCTAGCTACGTGGGCAGGCGAGGGCGCCTGCCCCTACGTGGGTAGTGCACGATTTAGGCTGTAAATATCGTGCGTGAGCTACTGTTCCGGATTCCGCGGAAATTTCAAATACGGCATGCGTACACCTTGGATGCTGTAGTTATCCGCCTGAATGTTGGCCGCTGGCAGAAAACCCTGCGCTCCGTGGAATGTGACGTAGTCATCCTGATCCACGCCATCTCCGCTCACGCCTAGCCCGCCAACCAGAATGCCGTTCTTGTAAAGAGGCAAGCTCCCTGGGAAAAACACAATGCCGCTCTGATTCGCATTGAGCGCCTGTGATCCCTGCGAGCAAGGATTCGCTATGTCGTTGAGAAATAGATTTAAGAACGGCCCCGGTCCCGAACCATCGATCCCCGGAGGAAACAGCGGCTGCGAGCCGAAGCTGATCGTGCGATTCGTGATCGCCGTCCCGGCGGGCATTCCGGGCAAGTCTGTGATCCCAGCGCTGCTGAACCAAACCACGTTGCGCGCTTTCGCCACTGCCACATCTAGGCTGAAGACCGTTCCATCGGCCATGCGATGCAGCCCGAGCAGCGTGCCGTCCAGATCGGTTACGGCGATACTCATCCGCGTGCGCGAGCCGGAAGGCAAGCGGATGACAGCGCGGGTCTTGTTGGCTGTGTCCACTGCCTGCTGAATGATGGTGGCGACATCCGTTTGGGTCAGCCCACCTGTGCCAGCATTCGGGCCGACCAGATCGCCCTCCGGTGGCAGCGCTCCCGCCGCAGGACCCACCACGTAACTTCCAGCAGTCGAACCCGTACTCTCCCCAGCGGGCAGTGTTGTCTGGTTGACGAAAGGCAGTGCGATTCCTCCGACAATCACGACTCCCGGTGGTGGCAACTGCGCTGCCGTGGGCAGGAATCCCGCGTTGTTCGCGCCAGAGTAAGCGGCAAATTCCGCGATCTGCTGCGAACTGCTCACCACGCCCACACCACCGACTACGCCTCCGCCCTTGAACAGCGGCACTCCCCCAGGATTCACCGCATTCGGGTCGACGTCGTTCGTATCCGCTTTCCCTGTAATCACTCCCAGGCCAGTGGTCAATCCATTGATCGACCGCGCCGGATTGATCGCTTTTCCGGGCAAGAATGCAGTGTTGAACGAACATCCGCGATTCGTATTCTCAATTCCGTAAAGATCCGCCGGACCCGTTCCGTTCACGCCGGGAGGGAAGTGAATGCCGCTGATGAAGCGCACGGTCCGCGACGACAGCGGTGCTTGGTTGTTGCTGAAGAAGGCCGCCGTCCGCGCCAGCGCTACCGCCAACTCGTTTGCGTCCACCGTCGCGCCATAATTTCCCGTCGCTGTAGTTGGCGCGGTAGGGTTGCGAAATACGGCCAGGATATTTCCAGCACGGTCCGCCACGGCAATCACGAGCGGCGCGTTCACTGACTGGGCGGCATTCTGGACCACACTTTGCACGTCGGCAGCGGTCAGCGGGACGACCGTGATCACTGGAGGTGGTGGCGTCGCCGTGCCACCACTGCTGCAAGACACAGATAGAGCCGCGATTCCC
>JAYTQD010000560.1:0-8018 GCA_043746935.1 Acidobacteriaceae bacterium
GCCTGAACTTCCTTGCTGCCGAGCAGTGCGTCGAGACGCTTCAGGCGTTCGTCGGTCAGAATACGGATTTCATCGGAAAGGTTCTTGTCGAGCTTTCCAATCTGCTGCCCTTCGATCATCTTGGCGCGTTCGTCCTTCTCCTGACCCTTGCGGGAGAAGATTTTCACGTCGACGATGATGCCTTCGATTCCCGGAGGGCACGTCAAGGAAGCATCGCGCACATCTCCGGCTTTTTCGCCGAAGATCGCGCGTAGCAGCTTCTCTTCCGGCGTAAGCTGCGTTTCGCCCTTCGGCGTCACCTTGCCCACCAGAATATCGCCCGCCTTGATCGAAGCGCCGATGCGAATCACGCCGCTTTCGTCGAGATCGCGCAACGCTGATTCGCCCACGTTGGGAATATCCCGCGTAACTTCCTCAGGCCCCAGCTTGGTGTCGCGCGCTTCGATTTCGAATTCTTCGATGTGGACCGAGGTGTAGTAGTCATCCTTGACCAATTTTTCCGAAACTAGAATTGCATCCTCGAAGTTGTACCCGCGCCACGGCATGAACGCCACCAGCACGTTCCGCCCGAGCGCCAACTCGCCACTATCCGTGCAGGGCCCGTCCGCAATCACCTGCCCCTTCACCACGCGTTGGCCTTTGGTCACGAGCGGCTTCTGGTTGATGCAGGTGTTCTGGTTCGAGCGCTTGAACTTGGTCAGCGTGTAAATATCGCTGCCCACTTCGCGCGAAAGCTGCATCGGATGATGCTCGCCCTCCACACGCACGATGATGCGATCGGAATCGACGGAATCAATGATGCCGTTGCGTCGCGCCAGCACGACCGCGCCGGAATCCCGCGCCGTAACCCCTTCCATCCCGGTTCCCACGAACGGTGCCGCTGACACCAGCAATGGCACCGACTGCCGCTGCATGTTCGCGCCCATCAGCGCGCGGTTCGCGTCGTCGTGCTCCAAGAAAGGAACGAGCGAGGCCGCCACCGACACCAGCTGCTTCGGGCTAACGTCCACGTAATCCACGTCGGAGCGGTTGATCAGCACGAAGTTGCCGGCCTTGCGGGCATTCACCAGATCACCCACAATCCGGCCCTTCTCGTCCAGCTCCACATTGGCCTGCGCGATCACGTGCCGGTCTTCCTCCCAAGCGGAGAGGTAGAACGAGAACGGCTCGTGCTCAACCTGCTTCTTTTTCTTGTCTTTCAAGTCAGAATTCAGCTTGTCGAGTTCATGCTCCTCAATGTGGTCTCCCACCTTGAGCGTGCTGTCCCCGGCGTTGGTGACGGTGATGTAATCGAGAACGCGACCGTCTTTTACCTTGCGGTACGGCGACTCGATGAAGCCGTAGTCGTTAATGCGCGCAAAACAGCTCAACGATGAAATCAGCCCAATGTTCGGGCCTTCCGGCGTTTCAATCGGACAAATACGCCCGTAGTGCGTCGGGTGTACGTCGCGGACTTCAAATCCAGCCCGCTCTCGCGACAAACCGCCCGGCCCCAGCGCCGAAAGCCGCCGCTTGTGCGTAATTTCCGACAGCGGATTCGTTTGATCCATGAACTGCGACAGCTGCGAAGATCCAAAGAACTCGCGAATCGCCGCCATCACAGGCTTCGCGTTGACCAGGTCGTGCGGCATTGCCGTCGACATTTCCTGGTACACGCTCATCTTTTCCTTGATCGCGCGCTCCATACGCACCAGCCCCATGCGGAACTGGTTTTCCATCAATTCGCCCACCGCGCGCACGCGGCGATTGCCCAAGTGATCGATGTCATCCACCTGGCCAATATTCTTGCGCAGCTTCATCAGGTACCGGATCGTCGCGTAAAAATCATCCGGCTCCAGCGTACGATTCTCCAGGCTCGTCGCATCCTGGTTCTCATAAAGCTTGATGTTGAACTTCAACCGCCCCACGCGCGAGAAGTCATATTTGCGTGGATCAAAGAACATCCCGTGGAACAGTGAAGTCGCCGTATCCAGCGTCGGCGGGTCTCCTGGACGCAGCTTGCGGTAAATCTCGATCAGCGCCTCTTGCGGCGTCTTCACCGCATCCCGCCGCAGGGTTTGGCTGATTACCGTCCCAACATCATCGCGTTCCGGGAAGAACAGGTTCATCTCGACCACATTCGAGTCGAGCACCTTGGCCACAACTTCCGGCGTCACTTCCGAGTTCGCTTCCAGCAACACATCGCCGGTCGTGGTATCGACGATATCGCTCGCCGCCCACGCACCCTCGAGGTCCACGCCATCAATCTCAATCTCGGTAATTTTCGCCTTCTGAATTTCCTTCAGAATCGTCGCACTCACCTTGCGCCCGGAGTGAACAATTTCATCCCCAGACTTCGTGGTCACCTTATGCGTCAGCTTTATGCCCAGCAGATTCGTCGGCTTCTCCGCCGTCGCATCCACCGTCCAATACAGCTTCTTGTCGCGCACGGCCAGCCGGTCCACGGTATAAAACTGCCGCAAAATGTCTTCCGCCGAACGCAATCCCAGCGCCCGCAGGAAAATCGTGCCCAGGAATTTGCGCTTGCGGTCAATACGCACATACAGCAAATTCTTCTGGTCGTATTCAAACTCAACCCAAGATCCGCGGTAAGGAATGATCTTCCCCAGGAAGTACCCTGGCGGCTGCTTCTCGAAAAACACACCCGGCGAACGGTGCAACTGGCTGACAATCACGCGCTCGGTTCCGTTCACAATGAACGTCCCGTTCTGCGTCATCAACGGCACATCGCCAAAGAAGACTTCCTGCTCTTTAATATCCCGAATGCTCTTGTTACCGGTCTCCGCATCCTTCTCGTAAATCGTCAACCGCATCGTGACCTTCAGCGGCGCTGAGTACGTCATCCCGCGTTCTTCGCATTCCGTCACGTCATACTTCAGCTGCAATCCAACCGGGTCGCCGCACTTGTTACAGAAGTCCGGCGTGTTCGCGTTGAACGTGCCGCACTTGTCGCACAGCACTTCGCCCGGATGGAACGGGTCGGTCGTAATGGTGAAACCGCAATTCTTACAAGTCGACCGCAAGTGGTGCAGGCCCTTCAAGTGGCCGCACTTGCACTCCCAGTTGCCGATGGCATAATCGACAAATTCCAATTTTGAAACATCGCGGAAGTCGGTGACCGGAAACACCGACTGAAATACCGCCTGCAACCCTTCCTGGTCGCGCTCGCTCGGCAGCAGATCCATTTGCAGAAAGCGCTCGTACGAACGCTTCTGCACCTCAATCAGGTTGGGAATGGCGATGGTCGCCGGAATCTTGGAAAAATCAAAACGCTTGCGGTAGGTGGTCTTCTTAGGCATTCGGAGGCTCCCCAATCACATGCGCGGCGCTAGGCCGCAATTACAGAAAAAACGTTTTCCTTCTAACCCTGATTCTTTCAAACAACGGCAAGCGCCCCTTCGGGACACTAGTTCCCTAGGGCGCCGCGTGTGGCGCTTTGGCCTTGAATCAATTGGGCGTTCGGCGCCAGCGTTACGGGCCTGTCTCCATTCCGCGCTCAGCTCGCGGGAACAGGTTGCCAAACCACTGCCGTTTCGGTCTCCGCCCGCTTCCAACGGATTCTGATCGGCAGCTCTCGGGTAGGTGGAAGCGGTGTTACCTTAGATGGTAACACCGCCCCGCCGGATTGACCCGTGTATTTTTTCAGTAGCCCAGCCCATCAACGACCGCTAACGCCCACCGTCTCAAGTAGTTGACTGCAACTACTTGACTTCGACGGTCGCGCCGGCCTCGGCGAACTTCTTCTTGATGGTCTCAGCCTCGTCCTTCGACACACCTTCCTTGATGGTCTTCGGCGCTCCGTCAACCAGGTCCTTGGCTTCCTTCAAGCCCAGGCTGGTGACTTCGCGGACTGCCTTAATCACATTAATCTTGTTGGCTCCCACTTCTTTCAGCACAACTGCGAACTCGGTCTTCTCTTCCGCCGGAGCCGCTGCTGCTCCACCGCCGCCCGCCATCATGACCGGCGCCGCTGCCGCTGCCGACACGCCAAGACGCTCTTCCAGCTTCTTCACCAACTGCGAAGCTTCCAGCAGCGACAACCCAACAATCGACTCTTCCAACACCTGTAAATCCGCCATTGCTTTTCTCCAGTTTGAGTTAAACCCAGTTTGAGTTAAATCCGTCCTAATTTCACCGCCGTAAGCCGGGTTTCCAGTGCGCCGTCCCGCTTCCCCCACGCCAGACCGCGAAGAAACGAACTTCCCAAACAACGACGCAACCCCAGACCGCCAACAGCTAAACTTTCTCGCAGCAGCTTCCGCCACTACGAAACTTTTTTAATCAATAACTTGCTGGCACAATCGCCTGCAAATTACAAAATTAGAAATTGCAAAATTACCAATCTCTTATGCTTCCTTGAACTTGCCCTTCTCCACGCCCTGCCCCAGCACCACCGCCACATTCCGCCCAACCGCGTTGATGACCTGCGCCAACTGCGTTCCCGGCGCGTTCATCAACATCAGCAGCTTCGAGTAAATCTCTTCCTTCGACGGCAGAGCGGCCAAAACAGCGATATCCTGCACGGAGATCGTCTGCCCGTCCATTACACCAGCCTTGAATGCAAATTCCGGGTTGTCTTTGACGTACTTCGAAAGCGCTTTCGCCAAAGCCACGGGATCGCCGCTCGTGTACGCAATCGAGGTCACGCCCGTAAGGTTCTTCAGGCCCGCTTCGATCTTTGTGCCTTTCGCAGCCCGCTCGGCCAAGGTGTTCTTGACCACGCGATACTTCGCGCCAGCCCCGCGCACAGCCTTGCGCAGCTCAAAGTCCTGAGCCACAGTCAGCTTGTTATATGTAGCCACGATGGCGCTCGATGCGCCCTTCAATTCCTCCGCCAGTGCGGCGGTTTGCTCAATCTTTTTTGCCTTCGTAACAGCCATTTCCGTCTCTCTCCCAATCCCGCTCAAACCGGGTCTCGACCTTTACTCAATTTCGTTTTTGGGCGGCGCAGCGCTTCAGCTCTGCGATAACCCGTTAAACTTGAGCAGCTTTAGCCGCTGAGGTGACTACGACTTCGATGCCAGCTCAATCGGCGCAACGTCAATCCGGATTCCCGGACCCATCGTCGAACTCAACGTGCAGCCCTTGATGTACTTGCCCTTCGCCGCGGGCGGCTTCGCCTTGATCACGCTCGTAATCAAGGTAGTGGCGTTCTCCACCAGCTTCTCCGCGCTAAAGGAAATCTTGCCCACCGGGGAATGCACAAGCCCGGTCTTATCCGTGCGGAACTCGACTTTACCCGCCTTGATTTCTTGAATGGCCTTCGCCACATCCACAGTGACGGTCCCGGTCTTCGGGTTCGGCATCAACCCCTTCGGACCGAGAACTTTGCCGAGCCGGCCCACCGACTTCATCATGTCGGGCGTGGAAATCAAGGCGTCAAAATCCGTCCAGTTCTCTTTCTGGATCTTTTCCACCATCTCCTCGCCGCCAACAAAGTCCGCGCCCGCAGCCTCGGCTTCACGTTGCTTTTCACCGGTGCAGATCACCAGAACTTTCTTCGTTCGCCCCAAACCGTGTGGCAAAACCACAGTCCCGCGCACCATCTGGTCGGCGTGCTTTGGATCCACGCCCAGCCGAAGCGTCACTTCGACCGTCTCGTCAAACTTGGCAAACTTCACTTTCTGCAAAAGCGGGATCGCTTCCTGCAGCACATAGGGCTTCGGCTCAATCGCCTTCCGCGCCTTCGCAACGTTCTTGCTAACCTTCTTCATCTCTCACCCTCGTCTCCCACCGCCAGCTACAACAACCAGCCGCCGTGGTTCAATGGACTGAATTACTTGAACTTAAACCCGAAACTACCCAACAACATCCAACCCCATCGACCGCGCCGTCCCGCGAATGCTCCTAATCGCCGCATCAATGGATGCCGCATTCAAATCCGGCATCTTCTGCTTCGCGATGTCTTCCACTTGCTTCGCCGTAACCTTGCCGACTTTGTCTTTATTCGGCACGCCCGACCCCTTGGCAATCCCTGCCGCCCGTTTCAACAAAATCGCCGCCGGAGGCGTCTTGGTGATGAACGTAAACGTCCGGTCGCTGAACACCGTAATCACAACCGGAATAATCAGCCCATCGAGTTCTTTCTGGCTGGTGCGAGCATTGAACTGCTTACAGAACTCCATGATATTGACCTGCGCTTGACCAAGCGCCGGACCCACGGGAGGAGCGGGAGTCGCTTTTCCCGCCGCAATCTGCAACTTCACGTAACCTGTTATCTTCTTTGCCATTCTGCTATCTCTATGTTCAATCCAGCCCCGGGTCTAGGATTTTCGGCCCGGCAACAACGGATTGCCCTTTCTCAAAATCTTGCTACGAATTACGTCAGATCGGGTGCCCCGTCCTTAGTCGCGCTCTTTGCGACAGGGCGGGTAGCAATCCATCCCTCTAGCTCACAACTTTTTCCACTTGCCCAAATTCGAGTTCCACCGGCGTCGAGCGCCCAAAGATGGTGACCATCACCTTCAAGGTCTCGCGGTCTTCGTTGACGTCATCCACCACCCCAGTAAAGCTGGCAAACGCGCCCTCCGTGATCCGCACCGTTTCGTTCTTCTCGTACTTAACTTTAAGCCGCGGTTTGTCTTTGCTCACCTGCACGCGGTTCACAATCTGATCCACTTCCTCGGACGACAGAGGCGTCGGCTGCTGCCCCGTTCCCACGAATCCCGTCACGCGCGGCGTCGCCTTCACCACATGCCAGACATCGTCGTTCATGTCCATTTCCACCAGCACGTAGCCCGGATACAGCATGCGCTCGCTGGTGTACTTTTTGCCGTTGCGGATTTCGGTGACGCTTTCCGTCGGAATCAGCACGCGGCCGATTTTATTCTGCAATGAGAACGCCTGCACGCGCGATTCCAGCGATTCCCGCACCTTGCGCTCAAATCCCGAGTAGGCGTGGAGAATGTACCACCGCATATGCGCGTTAATTGGCGCTTCAGGCGCGGGCGCTGTCTCCACCGGTGCTGCGGCCGTGTTACTGGTTTCTTCCTGCATAAGGTCTCTCAAAAATTCTACCGCTTCAAACTTTGGTCCAAACTCTTAGCGGCGCGCTAGCGCGTGCATCATCCGGTCCAGCCCATTCCCCAGCACCAGATCCACCACGAAAAAGTAAAACCCAAACAAAAATACCGTGATAATCACCACCGTTGTCGTCGCCTGCACTTCTTTCCACGAAGGCGTCGTCACCTTCTTGGTTTCCGTGCGCACATCGTGGTAAAAGTCCCGTGTTTTTTCCGGCCACGACTTTACGTGCGCGAGAATCGCATTCTCACTACCGGTCGTGATGGCTTCCGTTTTTGCCATATTCCTTCTCCCGCTTTCCTCTTCACCGTCCGGCTACTACCAACCACCGGCAAGAATCTGGCAGGGGCGGAGGGATTCGAACCCCCAAGTTCGGTTTTGGAGACCGACAGTTTAGCCGTTGAGCTTACGCCCCTAAATTCATGTGTAATTTTGCAATTTTGCAATTTGTTCTCAAATTACAAAATCGCAAATCACCAAATTACAAATTATTTCACTTCCTTATGCGGCGTGTGCTTCCGGCATCGCGGACAGAACTTCTTGAACTCGAGCCGCTCCGTCGTCGTCTTGCGGTTCTTGGTCGTCGAATAATTCCGCTCTTTACAATCCGGACATTGCAACTGACAAATTTCGCGTGGCATAAATTCCCCTAGCTTTTGTGGCGCGGGCGCCCTCGCCCGCGTGGTCTTAAATTACACCAACCCGATTCCATTCTTCTTGCGCTTCTCAGTTTCTGCTTCGGCATCCTTGAACAGATTCCGAAACAAACCACAGGGAACCCACCCCAACGCGCAGAGACCGAAAACAACCACAGCCCCTAACACGGTTTTGTGGTTCCCCAATCCATTCCAGCGCTCCGGATATTTCCGATTCACGCTCTAGGCAAGAGCCGATCCCTACTTCACAATCTCCGAAATCGTTCCCGCGCCCACCGTGTGCCCGCCTTCGCGAATGGCAAACCGCAAGCCTTTATCCATCGCCACCGGCGTAATCAA
>JAYTQD010000561.1:0-1034 GCA_043746935.1 Acidobacteriaceae bacterium
GGACTTCGCTACGAAGCGGGGCTCGCGTCAAGCCTGGATGCGGGTAAATTCAGCGAGCCGGAAAAAGGCATACGAGCGATGCGCACGGAACTGCGCGAAGCCGCCGCCCACGATTTCGCGTTTTACGGGGCATTGAATTATCGTGGCATCCCAGGACTTGCCGTCGGCGCCAGTGTATTCACCGGCAACACGGGCCAAAACGGCGCCAGCGACGCGGCATTGAAGAACGTAAATGGACGCCTGTTGCTGTGGGATGTCCATGCCCAGTACCGTCTCGGTGGCTTGGAGTTGCGCGGCCGTGAACACCATATGCCACCAAACGAGGCGGCATTGACATTCCTCATTCAGGGGGTATCACTTTTTACAGGGAGAACCAGCGACTTCCTTACTGTCGCCCTAATAGGCGCCTATGACTGCGCGCTTCTTGTGACAAAGCACCTATTGTTCAATTATTGGGACTGCGCGAGCAGCGTAGAGTGCGCATGCCGCGCGATCTGATGCCGAGCATTCACCCTAGACAGGAAGTGGTCCAATTTGCCGCGACGTCGTTGGAATCCCTCTATCCTTGTCATCCGTGGATTGGAGGAGTATTCTTTGAACTTCTAACGGGTTAGCCCGCATGATTCATGACGGTTCGTCGCGAAATCGCCTGCCTGTGCCTGTCCGCACACAGAGAGGCTGAGCCGCGTCGCAAGCCTGCCGACCGAAGGCCTGTCGTAGCAGCGGATCGGCGGTTGCAAATGTGTTCAGGTAACATGCGGGTTAGAGCATGGCCCCGAGACCAATGGGCTCATGTAGGTAGATTCATCCAGTAGGACTCTTGTGGCACACGACGAACAGAATGGTCGTCCGCTGTTAGGCGGGATACTCGAAGATAAATTCGGATTGTCCGAAGCTAAACTGCTTGAGGCGATGAACCTCCAAGCCACTAAAGGCGGACGCATCGGAGAAATCTTGGTCCGGACCCGGGCGATCACCGAAGAGCAACTCCTCCAGGCGCTTGCCATTCAATTTGATCTTCCCTGGCTCTCGCA
>JAYTQD010000562.1:0-1034 GCA_043746935.1 Acidobacteriaceae bacterium
AATGGCCATGGGACTTCCCCTTCCAAGTCAGTTGATGAGCGCTTGCACTTCCCATCTTGGCACCGCTTCGCAGTGCTCCGCATCGCGGATTACTCGGGATGGGGAAGCCCCTTCCATTCGTTAGGTTTCACAGCAAGTGCCCAGCGAGCCTTGGCCCGCAACACAAAATACATGGGTTGCGCGTTTTGGTTAACGTAGCTACACTTATCGAGTGCAGATCACCTTCGATCAGACCAAGCGCGACAAGACATTGCTTGAGCGAGGCCTCGACTTCAATGATGCCGGGCTCGTGTTCAAAGGCGCCACCGGTGAATTCGAGGACACCAGGAAGGATTACGGTGAGCAAAGGATCATCTGCTACGGAAGCCTGAACGGCCGAATTGTTGCCGTCGGGTACACCCAACGTGAAACGACACGCCACGTTTTCAGCATGCGAAAGGCCAATGACCGTGAGCAAACCCGCCTCGCGCCCTACTTCGGGCTCTGACATGAAGCTTGTTGACGCTCACGTCATCAAGCCATCAGAGTACAAAGAACTGCCCGAACTCACAGACGAGATGCTGTCCCGGGCCATTGTGAACAAAGGTGGTCGTCCGCGCTCACCCAATCCAAGGCAACTCATTTCGCTGCGGTTGCCACCGGAAGTAATCGAACGGTGGCGTGCTACAGGCCCAGGCTGGCAAACACGTATGGCCGAACGCCTAGCAAAAGCACCCGTTACAAGGTCTAAGAGTGAAACCTAATTCGTCGCTCAACCGGAAAGTTTGCGGCGGGCCGGCTTTGGGCTTCATTTCATTCTCGCCAAAAGCCAACCCGCCGCAAACTGCCGGTTAGCTAGGACGTTGGGGTGCACCGTGCCACGGCACGGTCTTTCAGGGGGTGAAAGTCTCCTCCGGCAACTTTCGCTCCGGCCGCTAGCAACTGGAGCAGTCGTGGAGGTAACGAAGCGGCTGAAGCCTCTGGTGTAAAGGATCGATTAACGATTCCGCGAATGTGCGGGCCGTAACGCGAGTGAACGCTGAGCAGGCCTCGAA
>JAYTQD010000563.1:0-3009 GCA_043746935.1 Acidobacteriaceae bacterium
CATAGTGCAGCATGTAATGTTTCTCCTTCTACCTTAATCTTGCAATTTTGATGCCAACCTTAAAAGGGCACCCACGCAACAAAACACCGGGTCACGAAGGACCCGGCGCATAGGGGGAAGATTCGAATACAGCCTATTTCTTTTCCCAGCTTGAAAACTGATTCAGTGTGGCTGCAAGTTCGCGAGTTTCGGCAGTGCCGGTAACAGCAGTCCGACCGTTCAAAATTTCCTCACTGGACAGCCGTTGCCCATAAATGGCTTTGTTATCGTTCAAATCCTCACGGAGTGTGCTTCCCTCCACGGCGATCCCCGCAAAAACGCCACGGGAACGTGAGTAGCCCAGCATTTCGGCGCGCATGGACGCGTCCGTCTCTGCTTGTACCGTGCGGCCAACTGGACCTGCCATGGCTCCAGCCTCGCCGCCGATCTTAAACTCGCTCTTTAGCAACTTTGCGGCTCCGCGTTCGTTCATTACCAGCAAAACCAGGTCGGTCTCGCCACCGCCCGCTTGGAAACCAAAACTGCCGCCCTCAATGCGAATAGTCGCAGGTCCAGCCCAGCCACCGCCCATTTTGCGGCACATTAAGACGCCTTTGCCATACTTGGCGCCGACAATAAACCCTCCGTGCTTCAAACCGGGGACGATCACCGCGCAATGTGCACGGTCGAGCAATTCCTGAGGAATTCCCGCGTCTTTGGCGTTCATGATCTCTTTGAACACTTCATTTGATTCATGGACGCGGCGAATTGCTTCGGTCTCTGGGTTGGTGGCGCCGAAGGCACTAGCCGCAGTCAAGATTGCCGCAGCGATGGATTGATTTCGTAAATTCACAAGGTTCTCCTCGGCGATGAGTCGCCACAGTCGCTTGAAGCAAGTGTTTTGCCAAAGCGGATTATCGCCGCTGGCTTCGAGTTAGATGTTTCATCTACCGACTTCGTGTAAAAACGTATCGGCACTCTATCAATTTCTCTCAGCGGTCGAGGGTGTTCCGGCCTAACGGCGGAATAAGCCTCTTTGGCAGCGGGCGTGCTTCGAGGAACAGTGGCCGCAGCCGCCAAGAGAGGCCGGCCACCGACTAAAGGAGCCAACACATGAATTGGGATCAAGTAGAAGGAAATTGGAAGCAAATGATGGGCGCTGTGAAAGAAAAGTGGGGCAAACTCACCGACGACGATCTCACCGCGGCTAAGGGCCAAGCGGAGGCGCTCACCGGCCGCTTGCAGGAACGCTATGGGATGACTAAAGAAGAGGCGAAGAAGCAAATGGATGAGTTTATCAAGGCGCACAAGGCGCACGCATAAGTTCTTCTCAAACAGCGCAACGCCGTTTTAAGCCCGCCACCCTACTTGGGAGGCGGGTGTTTTTTGTGATGTAACAGTTACGGACACGCCTGGTTGATACTTGTGGGCTTGACGACCCTCACTTAAAGTAAGGGAGTTGAGCAAATGTCCGCACTAAAGGAAACAAGTGTGACCAAAAGGCGAATTCTCTTAGCTGAGGACAACCCTAACGACGTCGTCCTTCTCAAGGAAGCGTTCATGGCTGAAAAGCTGGATGTGGAGATCGATTGCGTCACCGACGGCGATCAGCTTCTCAAACTATTGACGGCGCTGGGCGAGGGAACGCAAAATCCCTACGCACTCGTGATACTGGATGTCCGCTTGCCAAGGCGTTCGGCGGAGGAAGTCCTGCTGCTGCTCGCTGAGCAAGAACTGCGTTTGGGCGTTCCTCTGATTGTGTTGACCACGCTGATTTCAGAGCAGGAAAGGGCCCGGCTGATGCGATTAGGAGTTACCGAAGTGCTTTCAAAGCCCTTCGATCTGAAGGAGTACTTTGCTCTCGCCAGGAAGATAGGCGCGTTTCTGGCGGCGTAGGCGATACCGTTCGATTGTGGCGGCCCGCTCCCTTACGGTCGCGGTTCGGAAGGCAATCCTTGGTGTGCAGCCGATTCCGAACCGCGACCGTAAGAGAGCAGGCCGCCACAGCCACAACTAGAACTCCAGCTTGTCGACCAAGCCAGCCACTTCCCGCTCCAGCCCCTGCTTCTTCTTGCGGGCATCGCGTTGTTGATCCCGCAAGCTCGCCAACCGCCCCTCACCATCCGACAACTGCTTGGCATAGCGCTGCACCTGATCCTGCTGGCCACTCACTGAATTGAGGCTGGAAATGTTCTGCCGCATCCGATCCTGATCGCGAGTGGTGTCGTTGATCTCGGACTCAACGCCGGCGATTTGCGAATCGAGCTCCGCAATTTGCCGCTTGCGGTCGGCAATGGTCTGCAGTTGACGTTTGCCGGAATCGCCGATGGCGCGCCCTCTGATGAATTCGACCAACTGATCGGAGTTCATATTCGAGACCTGCGTCGTCTCATAGTACGGATACTCCTCCTTTACGGCAAATGTAGTTTCAACCTTCGGCGCCAGCTTCAACTCAAACCGGTAGGCGGTGGTGGTCGTCTCGGTGGGCTTTGCGTCCACTAATTTGTAGTTTGGACGAATCGGATGCTCAAGGATCAGCGTCTTGGTCTTCGCGTCGATGTTACGTACGGTGTAGACTTTGTTTTCCTGCATTGAATACTTGGTGGTCACAATGCCGCGGCGGGCGGAGATCTGTTGAATATTGCTTCTGGTCGAGTTGAGGTTAGTGGTGATGCGGGTGCCCTGATCCAGGGCATAACTGATCATCCGCTTGTCGCCGGCCTTAAGCGTTTCCATCAAGGCTTCACCCGCGTACGTGCCACTATCGTAGACCGTGATTGGACCGCCATCCAGAGCTTTTCCAGTCGAATTGGACAGTTCCGCGGCGTTGCGCGGGTTGACGCCTTGCGACTCCTGATAGATCAGGATTTTGCGGCTGTTCAACTTCTGTTGCAGAAACGGCAGCATGGCGGATTCGCCCTTCTTAACTGTTACTGGAGTGCCGAAGCGATACTCAAACAGCTCGCCCACCTCGCGACCTGCTGCGGAGACCGCCACCGTCGAGTCGCTTACTGCCGACATGCCCGAGCT
>JAYTQD010000564.1:0-1032 GCA_043746935.1 Acidobacteriaceae bacterium
AACGTTTGAGCTAACCGGCCCGGAACAGTGGGACGGTATTTGTGCTAGCGTTTTTGCTGGCACAAATAGCGGCACGCTGTGTAGGGTCCGGTTCAGCGATGTGTTAGACCTCGCCAAGTACGGCCTTAGCTACGGAGGGTTTGTTATGGGAAAGTTTTCTACTTCTTCGGCGGTCGTTTCTTCCGCAATGGTTTCAGCGGGAGTTCGAGTGCTGCGCGAATCTGGGCGCTTATGGTACGAAGGCCCATCGGACCCATTGGTGGTTCGTCGAATTCTGGAGGCTGCTCTTTCCCGACAAAAGCTAAAAGGAAGTTGTCAAGAGCCTGTGAAACCCAAGCGAACTGCGCCCTGATTGCGATGACTTCGCGGACATACAGCGCGCCGCTGAGTACGGGTTTTTTCTCCTCGTTCTTCCGCCTTGACTTGACAGTAGGCGCCAGCCATTCGACTAGTGCGTATCGACGGCCAGCCTTCTGTGCGGGGTCGTGTCTCACCTTCCTGTGAGCAAGATGATTTCGCCTGGTTGCCGCGCGATCCAGCTTATCAAAGATGTTTACCCAGAGCTTGCGCGTGGCATCCTCTTTGATGTGGAATTTGATGATGACATCAGCGAACTTCAGTTTAGACCTGAAATTTTCAATACTAAAGAAGCCGAGTGCAATTGATACTGGGTCATCGCTTAGTGCGGCAATGACTTTCATCAAGCCAGCTTCAACCAGCGCCCAATCAGTAATTGCTCGCCCCAAGTAATAGTGCAGAGCTAATGCTTCTTCAGCTTGGTTCATATGATCGAGATCAGTACAAATTTTAAGCGCACTGATGCGCGGAGTGAAGGCATTCCGCACTCCGGCGAAGCCGGTGTGCGTGTATTTGAGCTGCGCCTTTGGCGTGGCGATTCAGCAGCAGCTCGTCCTTCGTCTGCAAGAGAGGGGCTACCGGACCTTGGCAGTGCTGGAGCAGCAAGCCACGGGAAGGCTGGCGACCGTCCGCCTCGTTCCGCCCCGCGACGCCGCAGCCCACGCGATCGTGGAT
>JAYTQD010000565.1:0-7988 GCA_043746935.1 Acidobacteriaceae bacterium
GATTCGGACTGGAAGCCAACTCATGAAGTTTGGGATATTCCAAAGTAAAATCCGCCTGTCCCATCGTGCTCTTCACCTGCACAATGGAGTGGCACATCATGCAACCGAGCCCCGCCTGCGCTTCCGGACGATGCACGATCTGCCGGATCGGCGTATCCATCAACCCGCTGTACAGCACCGCCGGATCATGGCAGCCGCCACACCACTTCGAGGGCTTGGTGCCCGCCACGTCCTGAAGGTATTCAATACTTTTGCGGTACCACTGGTTGTTGAAGGAAGAAAAATGGTGGGCGGAGCCTTTCCACTGATCGTAAATTTCTTTATGGCAGCGCTCGCACACTTCCGATTCCATAAAGTACTTGCTGGGAATGTTGCCACCTCCCGCCACCTGCGCGGAACTGGGGAAGAACGGACCGGAAGGGCCGTCGCCCTCTCCGTCCATGGTCGCGGCGGGCATGTGAGGATTCTGAATGCGCGCGCTACTGCTCCACTGCGCATGGCGGCAGTAGTTTGCAAGCGCGCTCAATCCTCCCAGCAACACCAGACATGCCGCAACCCGAAGGACTCGGGGAATCAAACCCACCGCAAGCCACCCGCGTCGGGAAGCCCATAGACTCAGAAAAAACGCACCGGCCAGCACCGACACTCCCATGTGCCAGTACAGCCACTGATAGTGCGAATGCCGCGTCCCGATCTTCAGCAGTACTAACCCTGGAACACCACCGGCTAGCAATAAAAACCACGCGCCGCTCGCCGTCCAAGACTGACGACGAAGATTGCGGAAAAGCCAAGGCAGTAAAAACAGCATAGCCACTACGCCGCCAAAAGCATGCAGCAGCACGACGGCGGGATAAACCAGATTGGCCTGCGGAAAGGCGTACAAATACGCCGCCGAAATGAACAGCGTTAGAACGAGCAGCGAAAGCATTCGGCCTGGAAGCGCGCGGCGCTCCGGGAAGGAATTCATGTCGGGTCTAAGAATCTATGAATTCAGTTTTGGGCCATGCTCGTAAACGGCAAAGCCCAGCCCTGAGAACTACTTAGCAGCCACCTGGGCTTCCACGTGGTCAATCACCAAAGCCTGCGATCCGCCACGCTTGAAAAGCTTCCCTGTGGCCGTAACATTCTGTCCGGCAAAGGGCAGCAGTTTGCTGTTCTGCTCCGTCGAGGGCGTGTCCCCTGAAATCGGCCAGTAAATTTCTCCCGCTGAGGTCAAAATCACCAGCGGTGAGCCGCCCTTGGCGCAGGTCGTCGCGCAATCGGCGCTGATCGGCTTCTTCAGGCCCTTGGTAAAAGCGCACGCGGAATCAAGCACGTAGCCTTTGACGGTCACGGCCTTCTCCCCGGCTTTCTTGGCCGCGGTGTCGCCCAAAGCAAAAGTCAGTAGCCCGAAAAAAGTAACAAGCACAGCAAGTTTACGGCTGCGAATCATGGTGGGTCTCCGTTTTGAATCTAGGTCTTAATTTCCGAAGGTGTACACAAAGAGCCGTTGAGACTCACGAGAAATTTAGTCTTGGCCGTAAACCGGGACAATAGTGCAAAAGCACTAGGAACAGCGAGGCTCGCGGTGAAATGGTAATCTGTACCAACTCATGAAGCGTATTCCCTCTCTGGATGGCCTCCGCGCGATTTCAGTTTCTCTCGTGCTCATTGGTCATCTTGCCCGCGCCGGACGCACGCCGGACATTCTGAAGGTTTATGCCGGCAGCGGCGTGCGCATGTTCTTCGTCATCTCCGGCTACCTGATTACGACGATATTGCTCGGCGAACACGCGCGCACTTCCACCATCAACCTGCGAGAGTTTTACATACGGCGCGCTTATCGCATTTTGCCGGCGGCCGGCGCTTTCATGGTATTTGCCACGGTGGCATACTGGCATGAATTTCGGTGGATCGACCTCGGAGCCATGTTTTTGTATCTCATCAACTACGATGCCGGAGTGCCTTGGGTGGTGGGGCACCTGTGGTCGCTCGGCGTTGAAGAGCAGTTCTACTTTATTTGGCCTAGCGCGCTAAAGTTATTTTATCGCCGTAAGGTCGCAGTTCTCCTCATCGCCGTCGTGATCGGACCCGTCTTTAGCACGATCTGTTATCACTTCAAGATTGAGGGCGGCGGTTATACGATGTTTCCCGCGGTTGCCGGAAATCTGGCCATCGGTTGTTTGCTTGCTGTTTACGGCGCCAAGCTTCCAAGAATCCGCCCCTGGTTGGCATGGATCATGCTATTCGGTGTGATTCTGATTCCGTTCTATGCGGCCGACACTCCGTTCCGCACGCTGTTCGAGCTTTTTGTGTTGTGGCCCATCATGAATTGTTGCATGGCAGGCCTGCTTTTGCATGTCGTTCAGACGCCGTATCGGATCCTCAACATTGCCCCTGTCGTGTGGCTGGGGAAACTCAGCTACAGTCTGTATTTGTGGCAACAACCGTTCTTCTTCGCGCCGCCCGGACGGCCAGCTTATCAGCTTCTCATTGGCTTGGGGCTTGCTTGTCTTTCCTACTACCTCGTTGAGCGACCGGCCTTGGCTTTACGGGAGAAGAGATCCCGCGTCGGCTCCGACACTGCCTTGGCAGGCGTCGCCTAGTTGCCGTGATCCGTGATTCTGTAGTTCTACATTCTGAACATACAATCCCCGCCCTGTCGCTGAGGAGCGCGACAAGGACGGGGCACCCGCAAGGTCTGGCTTGTTGTCATCTTCAGGCGGTCATGGTACTCGTGCCCAACGTAGAGAAGTTTAGAATCCAGCCTTCGCCGTGATCCCCTTACCCTCGACGCAGTCGTAGGCTCGGCCTGGCGCAAGATCTTTGAACTCTTCTGTTCTGCTATTGGGCCATTGAATGACCACGCGCGCGATCTTATCCAACTTACCCACGCCGAACGTCACGGGAAGCTCCGACTGCGAAAGGTAGCTCGACCCGCCCTTGACCAGCCGTGATTGCGTCAGCCCACCATGCTCAATCCGCACGGACGCACCGATGGCGTCGCGATTGGACTGCGTGCCCGTAAGGTGAAAGCGAATGCTGCGGTTCCCCGCGAGTTGATCGTTACGATAGAGATACGCGGGGCCGTTGTTGGTGGTCATCAGAATGTCAAGATCGCCGTCGCGATCAAAATCGCCGTACGCCAGACCACGGCCTACTTTCGGCGAACGGAAGCCATCGCCAAGGTCATTCGCCACGTCGCGAAACATGCGCTTGCCGTTGTTCGAAGAAAGGTTGAGAAAAAGCTGCGGGGGCTGCGCGTAACCTAAGTTGCCTCGAATGTTGCGCACTGTGTCGTCAATATGACCGTTGGCCACCACCAAATCCAGAAAGCCATCAAGATCCGCATCAAGGAACGCACAGCCAAATCCGAGAGTGGTCTTGGACGGAAGGCCGACGCCAGTTTGCATCGCGATATCTTCGAAGGCACCTTTGCCAACGGAGCGATAGAGTCCAATCATTTCGTTGTCGAAATTAGTCATGGCGATGCCGGCGGCCCCCGAGTTTTCAAAGTCTCCGATATCAACGCCCATACCCGCGCGGGCTTTGCCCTCGTTGCTGAATGCGATGCCAGCCTCTACGCCAACATCTTTGAACGTTCCGTTGCGTTGATTGCGATAGAGTTTGTTGGGCTGGGTATCATTGGCGACCAGCAGATCGGGCCAGCCATCCTGGTCGTGGTCGAGCAGGGCGACCCCGAGTGACTTCGAGCTGCTATCGAAGACCCCGCTGGCGGCGGTGACTTCTTCGAACGTTCCATTTCCCCGATTATGGAACAACCAGCAGGTCTTACCCTGGTAGGCTTCGGGAGTGCAATACGATTTGTGTTTGCCATCCAGGCTGCAAAATACGTCGTGTTCCGGCGACCACTTGGTGTAATTGCAAACAAATAAATCCAGCCGCCCGTCGCGATCATAGTCAAACCAAAGGGCGGAAGTGCTGAAGCCGAGGCGTCCGCCGAGGCCGCTGGTTTGGGTTACATCGACAAACGTTCCCTTGCCCGTGTTCTTGAAGAGCCGGTTCTGGCCCACGCAGGTGATGAGGATGTCAGGAAAGCCGTCGTTGTTAAAATCCCCAACGGCGACACCCATACCGTACATTTCCACATCCAGTCCAGCGCGCCGCGTAACATCGGTGAACGTTCCGTCGCGGTTGTTGCGATACAGCTGGAGCGTGGAACGCTGCTTCTTGTGGCCTTGCCAATCCATGCCGTTGACGAGCAGGATGTCCTGCCAACCATCGGCGTCGTAGTCTAAGAAAGCACAGCCGGAGCCCAGGGTTTCGGGCAGCAGCTTGCCGCCATATGCGCCGCTATTGTGATGGAAATGAATTCCCGCAGATTCGGTCACATCGGTGAAACGAAATCCCGGTGACGACTGTGCCGCAGCGAATGCGTTCCCGTTAAGGACGCCAGCGGAGGCTGCGCCGGCCAGTCGCAGAAAATCGCGCCGGTCTATTTGCCGGTTCATGGGATGTTCACCAAACCATTGCGGATCGCGTAAACCACTAGCTCCGCCGTTTTGTGGATTCCAAGAGCATCCATGATGTTGGCGCGATGCACGGCCACGGTATTGGCGCTGAGACCAAGTTTCACCGCGATTTCCTTGTTGGATTGCCCGTCGACAATCAGTTGCAGAACTTCCAGTTCCCGGGCGGTCAGGGCGGACGAGCTTTCGCCCTTGAGATTTGCAGTCTTCGCAACCTGCGGATCGAGCACGATCTCGCCTTGGTTCACGCGCCGGATGGCCGTTACCAATTCCATGTCCACCACACTCTTCAAGAGGTAGCCGCGGGCGCCAGCGTCGAGGGCTTGATGCACCCACGTCTCTTCGGAATGCATGCTTAACATCAGCACGGCCGTGGCGGGATTCTGAGCGAGAATTTTTCGTGTAGCGTCCAAACCGTTCATGCTGGGCAAGGCGCAGTCCATCACGATCACTTGGGGCCGGAGTTCTTTCGCCAGGCGGACAGCCTCGGTGCCATCGCTGGCCTCGCCCACGACGGTGATGTCGGGCTCATCTTCCAAAATGCGTCGAAAGCCACGCCGTACCAGGCTGTGATCGTCGACGAGAAGAACCGAGATCTTGTCCATTTTCTTGTCAGGCATCTTGTCGGGCATTTCGTCAGACATGTGGCTCCTGTTGTTTCTGTGGAACAATTAATCGCACCAGCGTTCCGCCTCCTTCAACACTTTGGATGGCGAGGCTCCCACCCATCAACCCAGCGCGTTCCCGCATCGCCACCAGTCCGATGCCATGTTGACCGGGTTGCCGCACGAATCCTTTTCCATGATCTTCCACTTCGAGCTCCAGAGCATCGCGCAGGAAGCGCAACCGGACCCATGCTTCGCGCACGCCGGAATGCCGGACCACATTATTCAACGCTTCTTGCAGTATGCGGTAGGCATGGACTCCGGCGCTGCTTTCCACCGGAAATGGCGCTCCGGTTTTTTCGTAGGATATGACAATTCCGGTTTGGTGTTCGACTACCGGCAGGTACCACTCGATCGTACTGACCAGCCCGGCTTCGTCCAGCATCACCGGATGCAGCGCTTGCGACAAGCTGCGCACGTGATTCAGCGAAGATTGGGCAATTTCCGAAACCTCGCGCAAATCCGCGCGCAGGGTCGATCCCTCAGGCGCGTGGTTGCCGGCCCGCTTGAGCATGGCTCCGATGGCAGTGAGCACTTGGCCAAACTCGTCGTGCAATTCCCGCGAAATGTTCAGCAGCGTGGATTCCTGGGTTGCGATCAGTTTTTGCGCCAGTTCGCTGCGCTGGCTGGAAAGCGCCGCCAGTTGTCCGAACAGGCGGCGGTTGGCGTGGATCACATAGAGGCTGGTGAGAATGATGGCCAGCAGCGTCGCGGTCAAGAAGACATACACGCGGTTCTGGACGCGATCGTAAATCGCGCCCACTCGCACAGCCGCTTGTTCTTCGGTTTCGTTGTTTTGCACCAGTAGGCGCGCCACGGCGGTATTGAGACCAGCCAGGCGGGCCTGCAAAGAGAGTCGTATTTCCGCGCGCGCCTCTTTCTCCTGGCCCGTGCGAGCCAAGGCAAACGTACGTTCCGTGGCATCCCAAAACTGCGCCAGTGAAGTTCGCAGAAACGCGCGCTGTTCCGACGAAGTCTCGACTACGGCGACGGATTCCTCACGGCGCAAGGCATCGTCGAGATCGCCGTGAATCCGCTCGAACTGCGCCGACCACGCCGCCAACGGGTAGGGTTCGTCTGCGTCCAGCATGTCCCGCATGGCCAGCGCCAGCAAATTCAAATCATTCTGGACGCGCAGAAGCTGCAGCGAGTCTTTCCGGTTGCGATCAGCCAGATCGCTTTGCAGCTGCCGCAACCCAGCAATCTGCGCCGTTATGTAGTACGAATAGGCGACGACGGCGGCAAGCGTTAAGACTAGGCCGAGAAGCAATCCGGTTGTAGGCGACCTTTGGGTTGAAGGCGTCTGCTGCACGTGCCGAGGATATAACGCAACGGGGCGAAACCGCCAACCCCGCGAAAGAAAGCCGGAAGGCTGGTTCTAAAGTCCTGGCACTCATCCGCCGATAATGAAGCTTGTACCCGGGAACGGAAAAAGCCCGCCCTTACCGAGCGGAGAATGAGTCTTACCTGATGAATGGGATACGACTTCTGATCGTCGATGATTCTTCCGCCATGCGAAAGATGGTGGAACGCGCACTCCGCCTTGCCGACGTCGAGATCGCGCAAGTATTGGAGGCCGGGAACGGGAATGAGGCTCTCGCGGTCCTACGGGATCACGCCGTAGATCTCATTCTCTGTGACATCAATATGCCCGAGATGGATGGGATGGAGTTTCTCAAGCAGCGTCTGGCAGACGGCAACTCGAAAGGCGTACCCGTGGTCATGATTACGTCGGAGAGTGGTGAGGCGGACGTGATGCAGGCTCTTTCTTTCGGAGCCAGCGGCTACATTCGTAAGCCCTTCACGCCCCGGCAGGTCCGCGAGCAGATCGTACCAGTTCTCACACGAAAGGCTTAATTAACGGCCCACAGCAGCTTACTGCCCTCAAGTCTCCACTCTCTCTGGCCGATGTAGCAAGAGGCGGACGGAAGCGCACCAACAATTTTCGTCCAGCGGAGACTTGAACCTCGTCATGAACAGCATCCGAGCTCTCATCGTGGACGACTCCTCAGTCATGCGAAAGATTGTGGAGCGCTCCTTGCGGCAAGCTGGCATGGACCTCAAGCAGGTTCTAGAGGCCGCCAATGGAGCCGAAGCCTTGGCCACCCTGCTGGACAACCAAGTTGACATCATCTTGTGTGACATCAACATGCCCATCATGGATGGATTGGAATTCGTGAAACAACTTCCGGGGGTTGCGAACGCAAAGGGCGTGCCCGTGATCATGATCACGACCGAGGGCAGCGAAGCCCACGTGGTGCAGGCAATCTCGGCCGGAGCCAAAGGCTGCATCCGCAAGCCATTTACGGTGGATCAGGTGAAAGAACAGATCATCCCCATTCTGGCGGGAAAATTATGACAGCCGCAAGCGCAGCCCCATCGCTTTCCGACAACCCGAAAAACTGGACGCCCTTGCTGGAACAAGCGGCGCGAGAAGTCTTCGAGCTCATGCTGGGCTGCACTTTGACAGTGGCGCAAGTCCCACCGGAAGAAGATCTGGATATCACGTCCATGATCGGTCTCGCGGGGCAGTTGTGTGGTCTGTTGAATCTCCAGTGTAGCCACCAAGCAGCCGCGCTGATGGCTTCGAAGATGCTCGGCATCGACGTGGATAAGGTGGATGACGAAGTCTTCGACGCTTTCGGTGAAATCGGAAACATGGTGGCGGGCAATTTCAAGAACAAGATTCCCGGTCTGGGCGATGGCTGCATGCTTTCGGTACCCACAGTGATCACGGGTACGGACTATAGCCTGCACTCTACGACGGCGTCACTTGCCGTGGAACTCAATCTGATATTTGAAAGCATGCCCATCGTGATCTCTCTTCAGATCTCCACCTAACGATCACGACTTA
>JAYTQD010000566.1:0-1031 GCA_043746935.1 Acidobacteriaceae bacterium
GTGCACCACATTCGACTGTGGAAAATAGATGACGGAATCCCCATCCGTATGGCCGGCAGGGAAGTGCAGCGCCCGGATGTCCTCGCCGTTCAAGTGCACAGTCACATCGTGTTCAAACGTAATAATCGGAAGAGCTTCCTTCGCTGCGGGCGGGTTATCAAAGTGCACCGAAGCTCCATTCCCCCCGCCCCCGCCCGCTTCCAGGCGTTTGCGAACGTTCTCCTGCGCCAGAATTGGCGCATCTTTCTGGAACAACGCATTCCCGCCCGTGTGGTCGCCGTGGTAGTGCGTATTGATCACAAACCGCACTGGTTTGTCCGTGATGCCCTTCAGCGCGGCGCGAATCTTCTCCGCCAGCGGAGCAAACTGGTCATCCACAATCACAATTCCATCTTCGCCCACAGACGCGCCAATATTGCCTCCCGCATCGCCCTTCACGGCATCCAGCATGTACACCGTTCCAGCCACCTTCGTGACCCGGAGTTCGGTCTTGCTGAAGTCTTCGCTCTGCGCCACTGCCAAGCTCGGCAACAGCAGACCAACAATACCTAGGCCAGCAATTGAAACAATGTGAGTGAGACGAATATTCCGCATTTTGGTGCTCCTGGAGAATAAATATTTTGACAGCGAATTGTATCCGGTTGAAGGTTGCTTAGTAATTCCGCAAACTATCAAACACCGTCCACATCCGGTCTAGCCCAGCCCGGTACACCACAAATCCCGACCCGCCATCCGACGTTTCACGAAACACCAACTCACCCGACCCATCGCCATCCGCATCCACCGCATCCACAAACTCCAGCCGCGGATACACATCCAAATGATGCTCATCCGTCGCCTCAGCCAGCAGCTTGCGCAATTCCCCATAAATATCTACCCGCGCCACCACCGTCACCGTCGCATGGGTCACGGACGCGCCTGTTGCGGATGTGGGACCCGCACCAACCATTTTTTCCGCAGGATCGACGGTAGCCGTAAACACCAACACCGGGTCGTTACTGTTCGTCAGATCAAACGTCTGCATCTGCACA
>JAYTQD010000567.1:0-3000 GCA_043746935.1 Acidobacteriaceae bacterium
GACTCAATCACCATGGTCAGCTTCATCGCCGGTTCGCCCATCTCCACGGCGGTTTTCGCGTCCAAATACAAGGCGCCGTCGATGATCTCAGCCCAATGAATCACTTCCGCCATGGAGTCAGGTTTAAAACCGAAACGCTGCTCCGCAATCATGGCCAGAAAGCGCGTACAGGACTTGAACCCTGGATCGTAAAATTTACGATTGCTGGCATCACGCTCGAAGTGCTCCGCATCCTCCGGCGTCAGAAACGCGCTCTCGTGGTGATCGAACCACCAGGTAATTTTCCGGGAAGCGCAATACTTGAAATCGACGATGGCGTTCTCGTCGCCCATAAAATCAGCCTCGTTGAACAGCGCCCCGGCCCGATGCAGCAGGCCCATGTATTCAAACTGGATGTCGTCACGAATGCGCTCGCGATAAAAGCGCGAGAACAGGGCAGCGGAGCAAGCTCCATCAAAACATTTGTCGTGGTAAAAAATGCGAACGTTCACTCGGGTTCCTTAATCTTCTTTCCCTGGAGATGCCCAAGAGTCTTCACAGAACCCTCGGTACCATTGAAAAAAGGAAAGTAGATAGGAATGACACTCCGAGCCTAGCTTTGTCAAGCTCCATTCGGTCCGGGATCATCCCGCCGATACAAAGAGCCGCTGCGCCAATGGGTCAAGGGTTCCCGGTTTCACGCTTCCCCGGCACGACGCCAATCGCCGCACCGTCATCACAATTCCACGTCCCAAACCATACTTCTGCACGGCCTGGATCGAGTACTCCGAACACGTAGGCAGATACCGGCAACGAATGAATTTATTGGAAATTGGCCGACCAAACTTCTGATAAACATGCACCGCGCCCACATACCAGCCAGCCGTGACCTGAACCGCTGGCGAACGCATCGCATCCGTACACACGAGGATCAAAGCCAGAAACAACACCACCAGATACGGCTCCGGTCGCCGAATCAAGCCCCGCAATGCGGACATTTCACGCTCGCCTGCAGCCGTTTATTTTGGCAGTTCGGACAAGGAATGACATTCCCCTGCGGCCGCGATGCCAGATAAATAATCAGCCCGATCACGCTGGTAAACATCACCAGCACCATCCACAAGATCGCGCTATCCATGCCTCGAGATTTGGCATCGCGCGCCACCCAGATCAGCAGTGCAATGTTTAAGACAAAGAGGACGACGGGAATCAGCAAGAACGTGCTGCAAACCGCGCAGCCCGCGGCAGCCGCCGCAGGATCGTCCGAATTCCGCGCGAACGCCGCCGACGCCGCCAGCAATAGCGTCGCTAGACCCATCACAAAGTTTGAAAGAACACTTCGGCCAGACTTAAAGAAAACCATGCGCCTCTATCCCGCGTTGGCTTGCTGCTCCGCCAGGTCCCCAATAAAAGGCAGTTTGAACTTCTGCCCTTGATAGGCCTTCAGCAGCAACACTACCCACAGCACAAACTCGCCCAGCCCCAACAGTATCCCTACGAGAATGCCCAAAATCGGGATAAACGCCAGCACAAAACCGAACACAAAGCACGCCAGCACGTAAAACAGCGACTGGAAGCAATGGAAGCGCAGAAATTTATTCTTGTTGTACGGCTCAATCAGCAAAAAAATTAGCCCAACAATCGGAATGTAGGCCAGCATGGCAGCCACGTTGTCCGTCATTCCACCCGTGGATGCGGAGGCGGAAACTGGAGCGGCGGCAGCGCCTCCTTGTCCACAACTTGGGCAGGCTGCAGCGCCCGCCGGTACTTCTTTGCCACAACCAGTGCAGAATGCCATCACGTTCCTCCAGACCGCCGGATCACCCAATGCGCTCAACACCGCGGACGGGTCTCCTAGCAAGCCAGAGCCGGAAGTTATCAGAAGACAAGGGCAAAGGCAATGCCGTAGCGCAAATTCCCCGAATTCTTTTTGCTCAAAAAAAGGCCGCCGAGTCTGCTTCGGCGGCCCTCTCTCACACTCTCCTATCGCTAAGAAGACTCTGATCAAGTGGCAAAAAGCTTACCGACAGGAGAGCTTTGGGGGAAACGCTTGGAGTCTTACTGCGAGGGCTGTACGGTGAGAAACTTGCGAGAGTAAAGCCGGGCCGAGTGTATCGGGGTCTTTCGACTACGCATTCCCGCGCTGGCGCGCGGGAATGCTGCGCTCAAGATGACAGGACGAAAATAGGTTCGCTGCTGAATCAGAGTTTCGCTAACGCTGCGCCGCCCGCCGGAAGGGCGGAATGATCCCCTTCTCCGGCTTCTCGTGTTCAATCACGTCTGACATTTTATGCAAAGGCTTCTCGCCCAACGATGAAAGCTGCGGGCCTACCATCGCCACGCTCAACCCCTGCGCCGTTTTCATCGATTCGTTAAATTTTCCGCCACTTTTGGCCGCCGCTACCGCAAACACTCCGTGCGGCACGCCGTTCGTGAATGCCGTAGCAATGTAGTCTCCCACCATCAACCCATTCTGCGAATTCGGCAACCACTTCAGTTGCATCGGCCCAGCCAACTTCACCGGAGGGTTCCACGTGCTCCCACCGTTGTGCGACGAAATAAATCCCACAAATAGCCGGCAACTCGTCAGGTTGCAACCGCTACTCGCGTAGTAGTAATAGTGGACGCCAATGTGCGCCGTTGCCCCCGACGTGGCCGGATCAATGCCAATGCCGGGAATAAAGTGATCTACAGGGCTGTTAATCGGATCAATCGGAATCCGTGTCACCGCCCCCCAGTGAATCCCGTCCGTTGACTTGCTATAGACCAAGTCATTCGCCGAACAATTGGCGCGAAACCGGCAATCCCCCCACGCCACGTACACCGTTCCCGCATGGTCAATCGCCGCCGAGGGCAGCGGCCCGCTACGCAATCCCGCCGCTTCGGTATGGTTCTGGATTGTCGCGAAATCCGCCGGACGGGTCCACGTCAAGCCTCCATTCGTCGAGCGAAACGCCGCCATGTTCCCTGTCTCTATCGGCACGATGACGGTCCCTTTGGGCTGCACCAGCGGCTGCCCAC
>JAYTQD010000568.1:0-2999 GCA_043746935.1 Acidobacteriaceae bacterium
TCTTCTATCGAACCGATACCCACTGGAACGCAATCGGCGGCTGGTTCGCGGCGCGCGCCATCGTTGACCGTATTCCCGACCAGCACATCCGTCGATTCCCGGACACAGCCCCTACGGCCTTCACGACGACGATACTCAATGGTGGAGATCTGGCGCGGATGCTCGGCCTTGCCAAGGATCTTCCGGAAGAAGATTTGTGGCCGACGCCTGCCTCGGCGGCGCTTCACGATGATTCGAACGCGCCATTGACGTGGAAAACACTGGACGTGATATTTCGTAAAGACGTGATTGCAATGCGCCCCACCGGTGGCTTAACCGCGGTTATTTTTCGCGATTCTTTTGGCGAAGCACTGATTCCCTGGCTCTCGCCGGCGTTCGGACGCACGGTATGGCGTTGGGACTACGGCTTCGATCGCGCGTTGATTGAGCGCGAGCAACCCTCGGTGGTCATTCAACAGCTTGTCGAACGCAAACTGACGACGATTGGCCCTGACGGAAACCCGGTCGCGAAGCGCTGAATCCGACCAAAAACGTTTTTGCCGCCAACAGAAAGAAGCGGAGCGTCATCCGGGACCAAGGACGGGGATGAGCGCCATGACCCGGCTGAAGCTGGGCGGGTCACCGAGGCTCAGTGGTAATCAGCTGGCTTTTTTTAGGCACTGCTCCGACAATTCTGTTAAACGCGGAAGAAGGAGCAGCTTTTCTCCACACTCGCTTCGCTCCCACTGGTCTTCAGGGCACGCCGCATTGATGGCTGCCAGCGCACCCGCCCCGTGGACCTCCACCAATATCGCATTAACACGACTTAGCCAATTCTTGGAATCACGAAATAGCCACTCTTCGGCACCCTCGATATCAAGCTTTAGCAGATCGCAACGTTGAAATCCTGCTGTATCGATAATGTCATCGACCGAAAAGGCGGGAAATGCTCCAGGGGTGTTCTCTTCTGTCAACTCACACCGAAACGACCAGGCGGGGGCATCAGGATTGGAGATACGTAAAAATCCCGAAACCGGCCAGAGTCCGCCTTCCACTACCTTGACATTCTCCAATGCTTGACAATTTGTCCTGAGTACCGACACGTTCTCATCAGAAGGCTCGATTGCCACCACTTTGGCGTTGGGAAATCTATTGGCATAGAACGCGGTCGAAAATCCGACATTCGCCCCGCCATCAATAATCAAACTCGGTTCAAGGGGGTCGTACAACTCAAATTCTCGTTCCAAAAATACCGCTTCAAATACCGATAAATCAGACGACCAGCGGCGCAGCAAGAAAGGCATTTCGTACCCCGGAACGTTTACATGAACCTGTTGCGACCTGCATGACCAAGCCACTTCAAACCTCAAAGCCTCAAACAGACCAAATGCCGAAGTCCATCGCCGAATCCGGTTTAATTTGTAGCGCAAATCCATATAAGCCTTTCAATGACTACAGCTCCGCCTGATTCAATCAGGCCCCCCATTTTACAGTCTACTTGGAGCCAAAATCATCTCTCGCTTTTGGGAAACGACTTCATGGGCACGTGGTTGATGAACACACCGCCCCGATATCGCGGGTTGCGGGTAAGGTATTGAAGAGGAGGTCGGTCCTTAAGGGAACCGAAACACCTTGGCCAATGGCGTAGCTCCCCGTCGAGGGTTTCCAACTTGCCGGCGGACTTGATATCAAAGGTATCGAGGGGAAAAGTGGATTTGTGCTCTTCACTTGTGCGTTGGTCGAGTTGTTCGAGGCCACGATGTTGGTACCCGCAAGTTCGAGAAATACCGGAGTACTGCCGCTAAGCGCTGCGTTCATCACCGCATTGGGTGCATAAGCCAGATTGTTTTTGAGGGTTACCCGGTCATCCTGGGCCGCTAACCTTATCATCGTAAATCCGGCCCTCCCACCGCTGGTGGTATCGTACATCGAATTGTTGTATATCCAGATGTCCTGTGGTGCAGGTTCAATTCCTGAACTATTTTTCGTGTGGATGAATGCAAATATGTCAGAGTTGCTGCCCGCTGACACTGCCACATTGCTGCGCACGGTAACCAGCCGGGCTGCTATGTCTAAGGCAACCATGTTAACGCTACCCCCCGGCCCAAACAAATTACGCTCCGCGATGATGTTTCGCATGCGCTCGTCACTCTGCGAGTTCTGCGGTCCGATGACGAGATGGCCGCTGTTTGCCGTGCTGCTGATGAATTTATTGTCCGCGTAGATTTGCTTCTCGGCATATTTCCCCGTCCAGACACCGCCGTTGCTGAAGCCGTGCGCGTCAATACCCGTGAAGCCGGCGCCGGGCGTCAGCGTGTTATTACTGACCACCAGCATGCTCGCGCCGGGGAAGCGCAAGGCATGTCCGCCGCTTCCGGCGCCAAGATTGACCGAACTCCCCATGACGGCAAGGTAACCGTTAATGGTTCCCGAGAATGTGCCGAATCCGAACGTGTTATGCGTAGCTCCCATAACGGTATCGACAATCGCGTTTTCATCCCCATTATTAAATATGGTGCTGTAACTACCAACATCATGGATGTTGTCGCGCAGGACAAGAATCTGGTTGGCCCCATTCTCACCCTGAATGCCACGAGAAGACGTGCTTGTGCTGTTACCGTCAAATTCCAGATCCATCACCCGCCAATCCTTGGCTGGCACAAAAAAGTCCAGTATGGGAGTGAAGCTGGTGCCGAATGTCGCCTGAATCTTCGCCGTGTTGCCTGTGCCGGCGTAAGACCCAATGAGGCCCGGTCCGGCTGCGGAAACCCGCGCATATGGGAATGTCGCGTCGGCAATGAAGGTGTCTCCGCGTCTGAACAGAATCCGCCGCTTGCCCGCAGCAATGGTGGCTATGGCGACTTCGAAATCGGAGGAGATGATGTGATCGCCTGACGCTACGGAAGGGCAGTTCGTGAAATCCCCCGAACTCGAAATACAGGTGGTGGTGCCGGCGAAGACCGTGTTCGGATCGGAGACGGTGATCTGGGTGCAGCTGTTCGAGGCGTCCGGGTTCGCGC
>JAYTQD010000569.1:0-1028 GCA_043746935.1 Acidobacteriaceae bacterium
TCTTCCTCATTCAGAACGACTTCCGATGGCACGCCGCGAATCGTGGAAGTGACAGGTGCAACCGTGACTGTGGATAGATACGCGATGGCGCTGTCGCGGGTGAGCACGAGCGCCGGTCGTTTCTTGTCGGGCGCGGCAAACTGGTAGAGCCGAACTTCGCCTCGGGCTATTCTTCCGGCCACGTGGCCTCCGCTTCCCAACCTCGCGCTTCCGCGTCAGCTTGCGAATGCCGCGAGTAGCCCTGGCGGTCGCGCTCTTCACTGGCTCGCAGTTCCAACCGGCGGAGATGTTCCCGCAGGGCGTCGCGCACCAGAGCGGACCGGTTTTGCCGCGTGCGCTTCGCGGCTTGGTCGGCGGCGTGTAACAGCTTTTTATCCAGCACGATTTGCACAACTAGCATATGTGGAATCAATTCCACAGTATACTCCACATAGAAGACATTTCAAAGCAAGCTGCTACATTCCGGAAAGTTGGCGGGCGGAGGCGCCTACCCCACAACACTTGCGGAGGTTGCAGGTTACTCTGATCGCAGCTAAATTAGGTGTGAGAGTTGGAGCTGGACATGAAAAAGCCCGTCCCGGTGGAATCTGCCTCTGCACTCGCCGCCTCTGCGTTAATCGACGAAAAGATCAAGCAACTTGGGGACTGGCGCGGGAAAACGCTCGCGAAAGTGCGCCAAATCATCCACGCGGCCGACCCTGAGATCGTCGAAGAGTGGAAGTGGGTCAAGGCAACATCGCCGGGGACTCCCGTCTTTTCCCACGGCGGCATCGTCTGCACCGGAGAGACGCACAAGAACGTCGTCAAGATGACATTTCCCAAGGGAGCTGCGTTGGCAGCCGCGTTGGGATCTGCATTCAACAACCCTTCCGGTCTGTTCAACTCCAGCCTCGACGGGAATGTCCGGCGCGCCATCGACATCCACGAAGGCAACAAAGTCGATGAGGCGGCCTTGAAGAATCTCATCCGCGCTGCCGTGGCGCTCAATCTCAAGGGCAAAAGCAAGCCCCGGCGAGCCACCAGCAAGC
>JAYTQD010000570.1:0-1027 GCA_043746935.1 Acidobacteriaceae bacterium
AGCTGTCCAGTCACCTGAAAGAAAACAGGGACAGGATAGTAACGGCAGTGTGCAGCGGGAAATATCTCTCACAATTCATCTTAGGGGTAGAAATCCCCAGTCGCGTAAATCCCCTATCCTCAACAAAGCCAGCTCAGAACCAGCACTGGAACGTATGAAACTTTGAACGGATCGAGTCTTCTGTACAAATACTCGCACGCCCCAGGGTCACCTGAAATAACACCGATGTTGTGGTCAGTAGTCCCAAACGTTCTCCTTGGGGCTCCGCCACTCCCTGACGTTGAGCATGCATTTCCGATCGGTTCGGTATCCGGCGAACGGGCCATTTGCGTGCTTCTCCACTTCCAGAGGTCCGTGCCAATATGGCATCCCTTACAATCCGAAATGCCTTGGGCGTCCTGCTGGTCGTGGCAGGACTGGTGGCGGTCCCGATTCCGATCATACCCGGTTTGCCCATGATTGCCGCGGGCTCGGCCTTGCTGGGCCGCGGCCATCCGCTAGTCCGTTGGTTCTGGAATTGGTGGGGAACAAGAGATGCCAAGCCTTCGTCTGGCGGCTGATATCGACATGACATATTTTCCATTTGCCGAATACTGGTGGTTCTATCTCGCGTTTACCGCGGCGGTCGTGCTGTTTCTGGCGTTGGACCTTGGCGTCTTTCACCGCGCCGCGCGCCCCGTTTCCTTTCGCGAGGCGGCACTCTGGAGCGTCGTCTGGGTCTCGCTGGCGGCGGCCTTCAACTTCTTCCTCTATTGGTGGACGTTGCATCGCCTCGGCCGCGATCCGCGAATGGCCGCGACGCCTGGCTTCGATCCAGAGAGCTCTGCCAGGGAGATTGCCTTGCAGTTCACTAGCGGCTACCTGGTCGAGAAGGCGCTCTCGCTCGACAACATCTTCGTCTTCGTCGTCATCTTCCGGTTCTTCGGGATTCCGGCGCTCTACCAGCGCCGGGTCTTGTTCTATGGAATTTTCGGGGCTCTCGCGCTTCGCGGAATCTTCATCGCGGCCGGCGCGGAGTTGCTCCAGT
>JAYTQD010000571.1:0-7961 GCA_043746935.1 Acidobacteriaceae bacterium
GCCACACGACGTTCCGAAAGAGTCTGATTCGAGGCGACCGTGCCGCGAGGATCAGCGTGTCCTTCGAGAATGAGGTGAGGAGCCGGAGTGGTACCAGCCTTGTCCGCCAGATACTTCACAAAATCGCCGGCCAGCGTGGTCAGCGTTCCCTGTTGGCTGGCAACCAGACCGGCATTGGGTTTAGCCTTCGTCGGCTGCGACGTTGCAAAGTAGACGCTGTGCAGAGCCAGCTTGGCTTCTAGCACGGCAATTTCCGGATTCACCGGCGGAGGCGGAGGATTCTCCACCGTCACCGAAGCCGAAGAGTTCGCCGACAAACCACGCGAATCGGTACACGTTGCAGTTACGGAAACTGCACCAGAAGTACCGGCTGTATCAAGCGTTGCGACGTTGCCGGAGCCTGAAAGCTTACCGCTACGAGCGTTCCAATTTGAAACAGTAACCGGCACGCCATCCGGGCTGGTGCAGGTGCAAGTCACGGTGGAGGCCGTACCTGTCTGCACCACCGCGGGATTCGCCGAACAGCTTAGGGTTGGCGGATTCTTCGGCGGCTCTTTCACAGCAAAGCTGGCGTTGCAGCTCGCCACGTTGTTCTTCTTCAGCTTGGCATCGGTGCCCGTGGCGGTAACGGTGTAGCTACCACCAGTCATGCCCGCTGTGTCCACGGTGGCCGCCGTATCCTTCGGCGTAACTTTGCCGCCGGTGGAGGAGTAGGTGTAACCCACCTTGTGTTTCGGATTGAAATTGCTCGGAGTAACGGTCACCGTAACCGGCTCACCCACCATCACTTCAGTAGGCTGGGCTGCGCAGGCCGCTGCGGGAGCCAGTTCCGGCTCGCCACCAAGGTTAAACACGATGCCACTCCGCAACCGCGCGCCGCTCATCTCAGGGCGCCGAACATTCGAAGATGGATCGGAAACTACATCCGCATAGTTGTGGCGGGCCCAAACATAATCCGCTTCCAACACGCGCCAGCTGAACTTCTTGGTGATGGGCAAATCGAAACCGCCACCCAGCACGGCACCAATGCCCTTTTTCCCGGGCAGGCCCGTGACATCCAAGATGTTCAAGCTCAACAGAGTATGGGCGAAGATATTCATTCCCTCGGTACGCCACATGTAGCGGGGACCGATGGAAAGCGTCGATTCATTGGCGAAGCTGTTAAAGTTTCCGCCAAAGTCCGCGCTCAAGCCAACATTTTTGGCGAAGTTGTAGGTCACGCTGGTACCGAAACCCTTGGCCAGCGAGGGCAGCTTCACGAACGTGTCGGGCGTGGCGGGAACATTGCCACCGGGGTTCAGCCACTGGTACCCCGCAAAAATGTCCACCTTGGGCACGGTTTGTTCTTGGCCCAGAGCATTGGTTGCACTCAATCCGGCAACCACCAGTAATGACGCGACTAGAAAAGCCTGTGTGCGTACAACACGACTCTGTGACATGCAATCCTCCGGACCCACGAAAACGCCTGTGGAATCCAACTCTCAACATTTTGGGAAACTAGACCAGCACAGCTTTCCTATAGACTAGGCGCTGCTGACAAGTTACATGGTGGTGTTCCACATAAACTTTACAAGATTGATATGTAAAAGCCAACCTTAGGCCGCGAAAAGCGCCGTAGCAACGCAGATTCCCCGGTCTCATTATGAGATATGCCGCATACGGTGTCGCCGGGACGTTGTCGAAACTGCAATCAAGGCGTATCTTGCGAATTCAAGCCGTAGCGTATGGCGACGGAAGAATTGATCGGATCCTAATGAACCCTGTAAGAGTACTGATCGTTGAAGACGAAGAGAACGAGCGCACGGGGCTGGCCGAACTCGTGGCCGCGTGGGGCTACAAAACGGAGACGGCCCGTGACGGCGTCGAGGGGCTGGAAAAGGTCGCTAGCTTTTCTCCCTCCATCATTTTGACGGATCTGAAGATGCCGCGCATGAGCGGAATGCAATTGCTGGAGCAACTCAAGCCTGAGGCCGAGTCCATCGCCATCATTTTGCTGACGGCGCAAGGCAGCATCGATAACGCGGTCCAAGCCATGCGCAACGGGGCTTACGACTACATCAGCAAGCCGGTAGATTTCGCCCGTCTGCGCGCCATACTGCAGAATGCGTCGGCGCGGCAAGTCGACCGGGTGGAGAAGGAAGCGATGCGCCGGACGCTCCGCGACAAGGGCGCGCTGGGGCGGCTGGTGGGGGCTTCCAAGAAAATGCAGGAGATTTTCCGCCTGATTGAAATGGTCGCGCCCAGCACGGCGTCCGTTCTGATCACTGGCGTGAGCGGGACGGGCAAGGAACTGGTGGCGCGCACCATTCACGAGCTGAGTCCTAGGAAAAACAAGCCATTTGTCGCCATCAACTGCGCAGCCATTCCAGAAACTTTGATCGAGAGTGAAATTTTTGGCCATGAAAAAGGCGCTTTCACTGGCGCGATGGAGCGCCGAATCGGTTGCTTCGAACTGGCGGAGGGCGGGACGCTGCTGCTGGATGAAATCGGAGAGATGCCCGCCGGCACGCAAGCCAAGCTGCTGCGTGTGCTGGAAGAACGCACTCTGCGGCGGCTGGGGGGCAAGGTGGAGACTTCCTTTGACGTCCGCGTACTGGCCGCCACCAACAAGGTTCCTGAAGATGCAGTGGCCAGCGGCGAGCTCCGTCAGGATCTTTACTACCGCTTGAACGTCTTCAATATTCCCATGCCCGCGCTGCGGGAACACAAAGAAGACATTCCAGATTTGGTACAAACATTACTGGCGGACATGAACGCGAAGCATAACCGCAAGATTGCCACCGTCAGCGAAGCGGTACTGCATCAATTCCAGAGCCACTCCTGGCCGGGTAACGTCCGCGAACTGCGCAACACACTGGAGCGGGCGGTGATCGTTTGCGAAGGGGCGGTGGTGGAAACCAAACATCTTCCGCCGGGCTTTGGACAGGTCACGGCGCGCCCCGTCGCATCGGATCCTAGTGCGATTCATCTGGGCATTGGCACAACAGTGGAGGAAGCGGAGCGGCAGCTCATTCTCAAAACCCTGTCCTCAACCAACAATAACAAGACGCGGGCAGCTGAAATTTTGCAGATCAGCCTGAAGACCCTGCACAATAAATTGAAAGAGTACGGCGCCCCGGCAGTGGAAACCGCTGGCGATAAAGAAGAGTAGCAACCTAGAACATCTGTCCGGGTTGTGCATTCCTCGCCTGAGCCATACTGCGTGGTAACATCGGCTCTTAATTCGACAGGGAAACCGGTGGGCTATCGATGCGGCTGCGAACGAAGATCGTGCTTGCCGTCACCAGCATGGTCGCCTTGCTGGTGGCCGGATTTTCCTATATTTACATCTCGCAACTCCTGCGCCAGAAAGTCTCCGACACTTACGATCAGTGCAAGACTCTTGCCTACCAGTTGGTGTTTGATACACGAGAGGCAATTCCCGACCTCAGCAGCACCAAGGTAGACGTCAACAATCCGCTCGCCGTGCGCGCCGCGCTCTCACAATTTTTGCAAACTGACCCCAACCTCAATAACCAGTTCAAGACAATCGTCGGCAGTTGGCCTGACGTGATCGACGCTTCGCTGATTGATGATCAGGGGCGTGCGCTCCTGCACACCAATTCGCAAATGATTGGCAAGATGGTTCCGGAACGTCCGGATTTTGAATTGCTCCGCTATGCCGGGATTCGGCAGCAGTTCGCGCTCGTCATGGGAACCTCCGATAACTATAACGTGAGTATGCCGGTCGAGCTGAACAACGCTCCCTTTGGCAGCATCCGGATTGGCGTGCGAACCAGTTTTCTGCGCCGGGATATTGAAGACCGGTTGCGCCATGCTTTCGTGCTAGCGGTAGGGTCGATTCTGTTGTCTTTATTTTTGGCCGCCGCAATCTCGCACGCGGCTCTGGCGCCCTTGCAGCGCATCAGTGAACGGCTCGATCAGCTGACCTCCGGCGAGGGTAAAGACGTTACCGGGGAGCCTCCCGGCAAAGACGAATACGGCATGGTGACGCTGAAGATCGCTCACCTGGGCCGCCAAATGCGGGACGTGAAGGAAGTATTTTCCGCGCTCAAGGACAATCTTGACCAGATCATGGGCAATCTCCAGGATGGCCTGGTCTTGTTTACCCGGGATTGGCGCATCGTTCTAGTCAGCGCTTCGGCGGAGCGCTTTCTGGAACGTCCGCGTTCCGAAATTCTTGCTAAGCGTGTCGCTGAAGTTTTCTCGCCGGGCACGCAACTCGGCGCACTGGTGCTGGAATCGTTCCGGGAACGCCGCGCTTTCTCACAAAAAACCGTTGAAGTCGTGGGACAGAAGATACAGGTCTCGCTGGATTTTATTTTGGAGGGTGGCGCGCAAATCGGCGCGCTGCTCACCATGCGCGACACCGAATCCGTGCGCCAGATTGAGGATGAGATCGAGCTTTCACGGCGGCTCGCCGCGATTGGAAGACTGACCTCCGGCGTCGCCCACGAGGTTAAAAATCCAATTAACGCAATTGTTCTTCATCTAGAAAATTTGCGCCACAAACTACCCGAGCTCCAGCCCGACGCCGCGCGCCACATCGACGTTATCAGCAGCGAGATCCACCGCCTCGACCGCGTGGTCCAGGTTCTGGTGGATTTCACGCGCCCCGTCGAACTGCACCTCAGGGAAATCGACCTGCGGCGCATCCTGGAGGACGTCACCGCTCTGGCTCAGCCCGAAGCTGAAACGCACGGCGTACACATCGAACGCAATTTTCCGCCAGAGCCCGTACCCGTGAACGTCGATGTGGATCTCATCAAGCAGGCGGTGCTCAACGTGATGCTCAACGGGGTTCAGGCCATGCCGGAGGGCGGCAACCTGCGCGTCTCCGTCAGCCGCAAGAATGGCGCTGCCGTGGCTGAAATCGAAGACCAGGGCATAGGAATTCCCGAAGACATGCGGGAAAAAATCTTTACCCTATATTTCACGACGAAGAAGGCGGGCAGTGGAATCGGGCTGGCCATGGCGTATCGGGTCATGCAGTTGCATCATGGTTTTGTGGACTTTCGTCCCGCTCCCGGACAGGGGACAACGTTCGAGCTCAGCCTGCCCCTGCTGCCGTCGCGCACCGAACCGGTACCACCTGCTCCTCTCCCGTCCTAACGCTTGGCAGGGAATCCCCTTGCAGGGCGCAACACAATGGCGCAGAATTACGAAAGCTGGGGTGCGGCTTCATCAGCACCTAAGGCGCATGTAACGGCTCGATACGATGCGTTTCCCCCCTCATCAAATCGCGTTGTCGCTATTGGCTGTGCTTTGGAGCGCGCCCAGCAACGCCCAGAGCTCGGGCGAAGTAACGTCCGCGCCTTCGCTGCCTCCTCCCTCCCATACTTCGCCTTCACGGAAAACCACTGCAAAACCGTCGCCGAGAAAAATCCGGCATCATCGCAAAATGAGGAAAGCCAGCGGTACGGAGAAAGTCGTGGTGCGCCACGGAGGCACCACCGAAGCCCTGCCCCAAATGGCTCCTGTCGCGCCGGAACGGCAGGAATCCTCCGAGCGTCGCAAGAGCGGTCAACTGCTGACGGCAACCGAGGCGAATCTCAAAAATCTCGGCGATACGAAACTCACCCCTGAACAGCAAGCGACCGTCAGCCAGATTCGGCAATTCATGGAACAGTCGCGAGCCGCTCTGGATGCTGGAGACCTCACCCAAGGCTATAACCTTGCTTCCAAGGCCAACGTGCTTTCCGGGGAATTGAACAAGAAATAAAAGCTAGCGGAAGAACGCATCTACCCAAACTCTCCGTATCCAATCCCAGATTCGTATAAATTGAAAAGATGCGGGATCTTCTCCAGAAACGCGCGCTGCGCTACGTGCTGGGCGCCAACGTAGTTTCCATGATCGGCAGTGGCATGAATGCCGCCGCCATGGCCTGGTACATTCTGCAAACGACGAAGTCCGAAGTCGCTCTCGGTACGCTCGCCGTTTTAGCCGCCGTCCCGGCGATGGTGCTGATGATTTTCGGCGGCGTCATCATCGACCGCGAGGACCGCCGGCGGCTGGTGATGATGCTCGACGCCTCACGCGCCGCAGTCATCCTCGCCGTCGCGATGCTGGTTTTCACGCATCACGTTCACCTCTGGCATCTCTACTTGATGCACATGCTCGTCTCCACCGGATTCTGGATGTTTTGGCCCTCCATCACCGCGCTCATTCAAGAACTCACGCCGGATTCCGAATACGTGAATGCCAACACGTTTCTCATGGTGGGGGTGCAGGGCGGCTGGCTCATCGCCGGCTCCGTTGTGGGCTTCGTGTATGAACACATCGGGCTAGGCGGCATTTTACTGATTGACGTGACCACCTACGTGGTTTCGTTCGCCTGCTACTTCGCGGTGCGCAAGGGCCGACATGTGGTTCCCCGTCCGGCGGAATTGCTCTCGGATTTGCACGCCACCGAAACCGCCGTCGGGCGCTTCTGGCGCGAACTGCGAGAAGGCCTGGCGTTTCTCCGAGTGCGTCCGAGGCTCATCTTCCTTGGCGGAGCGTGGGCAGTATTTCTCAGCGCCATGTTGACGAGCATCGTGGTAACTCCCCCGCTTAGCGCAAAAGTTTTCCACGCCGGCGCCACCGGCTACGGCTGGCTCAATGCGGGCTGGGGCACGGGTGCGTTTGTCTGTGGGCTTTTCACGTCGCAACTGCTCGATCAAGTAGCGCCGCGTATCGCCATCGCTGCCGCCATGCTCGTATTGGCGTTCGGCATGTTTGCCGCGCCCTTCTCCCCCTGGCTGGCTGGAGCTGTTTTGCTGTACGGCATGATGGGCGCGGCGCGTGGCATTTGCGGCGTCGCCATGAACACGACTCTGATGCACATCGTACCTCCGCACTTCATGGGACGCGTGCAGAATACCTACAATTTTGTCGGAACGGTGCTGCAAATTTTTCTCAGCTTGGCTGCGGCTCATGTGGCACACGCTTTCGGCTTGGTCTATGGATTCGCCGTCATCGGCGCTGCCTACGTGTTCGCGTTTCTGTTTGCCAGCTGGCCGGTGGCAGAGATCCCGAAGGCGGATGTCGCCGTTTCAGGTTGAGTCCGGAGTTCAAGTTTCTAGAACTTGTTTCATAAACGGCTTCCGGTAGATCACGGCTTCAGAAGCCTGCCCTGAGCGCAGCCGAAGGGTGACAGTCCCGGGCCGTAAAGAATACGGGCTTTAGCCCCCGAGGTCAGGTTTTGACGGCTAGAGAACTATTTATGAAACCAGTTTCTAGTTTCCCTCAAAATTCATTAGAATTGCAGTTCTCTATTGTTGCCATCTCAACTAGCGGAGCATTCTCGCATGTCGTTCAGTATGGAAGGCCGCACGGCGGTCGTTTTCGGTTTAGCCAACAAACGCAGCATTGCCTGGGGCATTGCCCAAGGACTGCACGCCGCCGGTGCGAAGCTGATTATTACCTATCAAAACGAGCGCATGGAACTCGAAGCCAAAGACCTGATTCTCTCGCTGCCCGGGGCGGAGGCTTATTGTTGCGACGTCTCGAAGGATGACGAGATCACGAATCTGTTCGCCGAGCTCAAGTCAAAGCACGGCAAGCTGCATGCCATCGTCCACAGCATCGGCTACGCCCCCGCTGAAGAACTCAAGAATGATTTCGTGAACACGACGCGGGAAGGATTCCGCATCGCCCATGACATCAGCGTCTACTCCCTCATCGCTCTCGCTCGGGGCGCAGCTCCCCTCATGGAAGACGGCGGCAGCATTTTAACGCTCAGCTACTACGGCGCGGAAAAAGTCGTCCCACACTACAACGTGATGGGCGTGGCTAAGGCGGCGCTGGAATGCACGGTGCGGTATCTGGCCTACGATCTGGGACCGAAGAAAATTCGCGTGAATGCTATTTCGGCGGGACCGATCAAGACTCTGGCCGCGCGCGGCATCGGCGACTTCAGCGCCATGCTCAAGGCGCACGCCGAACGCGCGCCGTTGAAGCGGAACGTGGAGGTAAGCGA
>JAYTQD010000572.1:0-1027 GCA_043746935.1 Acidobacteriaceae bacterium
GGCGGCGAGACCTTCCACAAAGAGCCGAACCTCCTCGAACAAATCGCCTACCGCGACACCTGGGGCCGCGGCGCGGATTCCTTCATCGCTATGATTTACGAACGCCTCATCCTCATGCGCGATTTGTTGCACAGCGAGGGCAGCATCTACGTGCATTGTGACTGGCGGGTGAATAGCTTCGTTCGGCTGGCATTAGATGATGTCTTCGGGCGGGACAGGTTCTTGAACGAAATAATATGGAAGAGAACAAGTGCGCATAGCGGAGCCAACAAATACGGGGCAAATACAGACTCGATACTTTTCTATTCCCGGTCTGAAAGCTATCTCTTCAATGATGTTTATCAGAAATACGATGAAGATTATGTAACCCGTTTCAAATACCAAGATGAAGACGGTAGAAAGTGGGTAGACTTTGATTTGACCGGTGCAGGTTCTGGGCCTTCGCGAACTTTTGGAGATCAAGGTGAAATTGCGCCAAAGTCAGGAAGGCATTGGGCTTACGATCAAGCTGGGATTGACAAGCTGCTTGCTGAAAACATGATTTACTGGACCCGCAACGGCACGCCACGCCTCAAAATCTATTTTGATCAACAGCAGGGAATCCCTTGCCAAGCTCTGTGGGATGATATTGATCCGGTCAATTCCCAAGCAGTTCAACGAGCAGCTTACCCAACGCAAAAGCCCGAAGCTCTGCTCGAACGAATCATTTCAGCCAGCAGCAACGAAGGCGACCTCGTGGCCGATTTCTTTGGCGGCAGCGGCACGACCGCCGCCGTGGCGGAAAAGCTCGGGCGCAAATGGATCGCCACCGACCTCGGCAAGTTCGGCATCCACACCACTCGCAAGCGGCTCATCCAGGTGCAGCGCGAGTTGAAGGCCGGCGGCAAACCCTTCCGCGCCTTCGAGGTGCTCAACCTCGGCCGCTACGAGCGCCAGGCCTATCTCAACGTCGCCGGGCGGCTCACCGGCAAAAAGAAGGAGCAGGCCCTCGCCCGCAAGGAACAGGAGTTCCGCGATCTGATCCTGA
>JAYTQD010000573.1:0-1024 GCA_043746935.1 Acidobacteriaceae bacterium
ATAATCTTCTCAAACGATCCCCCGGGTAAATCCGTCCGCCCAATGCTTCCGGCGAACAGCGTGTCCCCGGCAATCAACTTGTTCTCAGCAGGGAAGTAAAGGCAGATGCTCCCCTCCGTATGACCGGGAGTATGCAACACGGTTGAAACCAAAGTCCCAGTACGCAAAGAATCGCCGTGCGCGGGACTCTGATCAATCTCGACGGCTTCGGGCGCAGCCATGCCCAGCCACGCCGCCTGCACATCCAGCATCTTCAACAGAGCGTAGTCATTTTCGTTCAGCAGAATCGGCGCGCCCGTCAAAGCTCGTAACTTCATCGCCCCGCCCACGTGGTCAATATGGGCATGCGTAATCACGATCTGCTTCACCTTAAGCTGATGCTTCTCCAAAATCGCCACGATCTTCGAAATATCATCCCCAGGATCAACCACCATCGCTTCGCGCGTAGCCTCATCGCCAATGACGGAGCAATTGCACCGCAGCGGTCCTACGGGAAGAATTTCGTGAATCATAGTCAACGCTTCACATCCTATTCCGGCGGGGATTTCCGTGGAAAAACAAAAGAGCCTCGCTGCCGAGGCTCCTCAAGATATCGTTTTGGCGAAACTACTTGTTCGGCATCGCCGGTGGCGGAGGCACCGATGACACCGGCGCCTTTTCATTTTGGAACACAGACTTCGGCCCTTGCCGCAAAGCCATTACTCCTAGCGACAGTGAGGTAACCATAAACAGAATAGCCGACCAGGTCGTAGCCCGCGAAAGCGCCGTAGCCGCACCACGCGGCCCAAACGCCGTCTGACTCCCCTGTCCACTAAACGCAGCCGCAATATCCGACCCCTTACCACTTTGCAGCAACACCACAATAATCAAAAACAAACACACAACAACATGCACACTCACAGTGAGATAGTAGAGAAATGTCATAAGCGCTAAAACCTTAACTTTCCAAAAAAAGATGGTGCGGAAGGGGGGATTTGAACCCCCACGCCTTGCGGCGCCACCCCCTCAAGATGGTGTGTCTGCC
>JAYTQD010000574.1:0-2987 GCA_043746935.1 Acidobacteriaceae bacterium
CGGCTTAACCGGCCAGCCTCTTGAAAATCTCCCCGGCCTCCCCGGCGATGGAGGATATTTCCTGCACGCCCAATATCTGAAATTCCACCACCCCATCACCGGAGAACCAATCAATCTTGAGGCAGCTTTGCCGTCCGGATTCTCATTGCATCAGTAGGTTCACGGCGGGAATCAGAGCAAGAAATTCGGGGACTGTCCCCGAATTTGTCCGCCGGGTGCCGGGTGCCCCAGGTTCGCGCCGCACTTTGGCGCTAACCTGGGCAGTCGCAAACCTGGAACGTACTGACACCAGATGTTCCTTCAGCGTAAACTGACCGCATGACAGGCGGACTGAAACGATTCCACGAGTCCGGCCAGTCCCATTTCCTCACCTTCAGTTGCTATCAGCGGCAGCGCAAGTTCGCGTCGCCGGACACTTACAATCTTTTTCTCGAATGCCTGGAACGCATGCGGCTGCGTTTCAAGATGCGCATTTACGGGTATGTCGTCATGCCCGAACACGTTCATTTGCTGCTCAGCGAGCCGGCTTCAGAAACTCTGGCCGACGCCATGCATTTTCTCAAGCTGTCCTTTACGAAGCGCCTGCGCCACACGGGTTCGTTCTGGCAGAAGCGCTATTACGACCGCAACGTTCGCGACGCGGCCGAGTTTGACGAGAAGCTGGGATACATTCATCTTAATCCGGTGAAGAGGGGCTTGGTAAAAGACCCCGCCGAGTGGGAATGGAGCAGCTTTCGTCATTACTCCCTGCGCGAAGTAGGAAGGGTTGAGATCGAATCGGAATGGACCACGGGTGATCGCGAAATGCTAGCGTCCGGCGGATCCGCAAGACTGTTTCTCCGCCCAGGTTAGCGCCAAAGTACGGCGCGAACCTGGGGCACCCGGCGAAGGTCTTTACTAACGCATGTGTTTGCAAGAGTGAAGTGCCTCCATGTACTTTCTTCATGGCCTCGACACGCCGTTCCCCGGAAAGCCAGGAGCAGCTGGCAGTCGCTCCCAACTTTTCCTCTCAAGGCTCAAAGACTTTGTGCTACCCTCGGCATTCATGCACCGCACAAACATTTCTTCCATGCGCACTTTTCTGCTCCTGCTTGCCCTCTCGGCCGGTTCATTCGCTCAGACCTCAACTGATAGGGCCATTGACGAAGCCGTCGCCAAGGTCATGTCGGAGACCGCGGTGCCGAGTGTTTCGATCGTCGTCGCCCGGGGGGACGACCTCTATGTGAAGGCATACGGCGATGCAAAGCTGGCACCGAAAACCCCGGCCACGCCGGAGATGCGGTACAAAATAGCCTCCAACAGCAAGCACATCGCTGCTGCGGCGGTGATGGCGCTGGTGCAGGAGAAGAAGCTTTCGCTGGATGACAACGTCGCACGGTTCCTGCCCACCCTCACGCGGGCGAACGAAGTTACCATCCGGATGCTGTTGTCGCATACGTCTGGTTATCAGGACTACTACCCACTCGACTATGTCGCGCCCTTCATGGAGAAAGATGTTAGCGCGAAGGATATTCTCGATAAGTGGGCGAAAATACCCCTCGACTTTGAGCCGGGCACCCGGTGGCAGTACAGCAATACGAATTACGTCATTATCGGGCAGATCATCGAAAAGATCACAGGCATACCGCTGATCGAATTTCTGCGCGCCAGGTTTTTCGGCCCGCTAGGGATGAACTCTCCCGTGGATGTTACGCGGGAAACGTGGAGCAAAGACGATCCGGACGGCCATACGCAGTTCGCGCTGGGTCCGGCGCGCCGAACCCAGCTTGAAGGGAACGGCTGGATGTATGCAGCGGGAGAACTTGCCATGACGGCAAGTGACTTGGCAAAGTGGGATGCCGCATTGATGAGCGGGAAGGTGCTGAAGCCGGAGAGCTTGAAAGTATTGACACAGGAAGTTCTCCTCAAAGGCGGCAGCGCTACCGGCTATGCGCTGGGATTGGATATCGGAAAGACCGCCAAGGGAACACGGCGCTGGTCGCATACCGGTGGTGCGGCAGGGTTCCTCTCACAGAACATCATGTTCCCGGATGAGAGGATTTCGATCACGGTGCTGACAAATGGCGAGGGCCGCGCTTACCGTGCGATCGCCGCTAAGATTGAAGAAATCCTTTTTGCGGGTGAGGCTGATCCATCCGGGCAATCCACACTGGACAACGCCAAGACGCTCTTCAACGCGTTGCAAAACGGTCGGGTGGAGCACAGCCTCATCAACAACGATCTCGAAAGCTACTTCGGCCAGCAGACTCTGGAGGATTTCGCGGCGTCTCTCGGCCCTTTGGGGAAGCCGTCCGAATTCAAAGAGCTCTCCCACGAAGGCCGCGGCGGCATGATCTTCCGGGCCTATTCGGTGAAGACCACATCAAAGACTCTACGCATCTCCACCTACGTCACGCTGGACGGCAAATTCGCGCAGTTTTTGATTTCCGCCGTGCCGGAGTAGCGCAGCATATCCCTCTACAACGAAGCTCGAATTAACGACGCACGAATTGGAAATTGGCGCTGTTACATTGATATTGGCTGGTGCCCCAGGTTCGCGCCCCATCATATGACGTCCGCAGTTTTCACTTCTCTGGCTTTGGGGCGCTAACCTGGGCGGGGGACTCCTTAAACCATCCGAAAATCTTGAATTCCTCGGCAAGCCCAGGTTAGCTCGCCTTTGGCTACGCGAAACCTGGGGCACCAAGCAAACCTTCAATAATCCAACGCCAATGCTGGCCGCCAATTTTCTGGCCGGGCTACACTGGAAGAGGCACGGTACCCCGAGTTGCCCCTTCAAAATGATTTCTTTCTCAAACTCAATAAACAGTATGGCAAGCAGTTGCTCTTCGTAGATGCTTCCTTTCAGTTGAATCCCGGCGAAAAAGTTGGACTGGTCGGTCCCAACGGGTCGGGCAAGACAACACTCTTCCGGATGGTGGTCGGCGAGAAACGCCCGACGAAGGCGCGGTCTCAGTCACGAAGCATGGCACTGTCCATTTCCTGAG
>JAYTQD010000575.1:0-1023 GCA_043746935.1 Acidobacteriaceae bacterium
CCGCTTCATATAAGGATTCATCATCTTGCCCACGATGGGTCCGGGACGGATGATTGCCACTTGTACGACTAAGTCGTAAAAACGCACGGGACGATTGCGAGGTAAGGCGGACATCTGGGCGCGGCTCTCAACTTGAAACATTCCGACAGTGTCGGCACGTTGCAGTGTGCGGTAGACAGCCGGGTCGTCTTGCGGAAGCTGACCCAGGTCAAGAGGCTCCTTGTAGTGCTGAGGAACAAGTTCGAGGCAGTCTTCAAGAACAGCCATCATGCCCAGCCCAAGCAAATCAACTTTGATGATCTTCATGTCAGCACAGTCTTCTTTGTCCCACTGGATGACGGTGCGGCCTGGCATTGACGCCGGTTCGATAGGAACAACCGCATTCAGATGCCCCGCGCAGATCACCATGCCGCCTGAGTGTTGCCCGAGATGGCGCGGAATATCCTGCATACGCTCACAGATTTCCAAATACTTGGCGACGCGGCGATGGCGGATGTCGAAACCGGCAGTGCGGAAACTGTGGTGTAGCGTATCCGTGGGTCCTTTCCATTCCCACGCGCTGACCAGCTTGGTGAGTCGGTTTAGTGTTTCAGGATCAAAGCCCAGTGCTTTTCCCGCCTCGCGGGCGGCGGACTTTCCGCGATAAGTAATGACGTTTGCGGTCATCGCCGCGCCGAGTTCGCCATAGCGCTGGTACACGTATTGAATGGCACGTTCACGATGGTCGCCGCTGGGAAGATCAAGATCAATGTCCGGCCATTCGCCACGTTCGGCGGAGAGAAAACGCTCGAAAAGCAACTCCATGCCGACCGGATCAATGGCTGTGATGCCAAGCACATAGCACACCACGCTGTTGGCAGCCGAGCCTCGCCCCTGCACAAGAATGCCCTCACGCCGGCAGAACTGCACGATGTCCCAAACGATGAGAAAATAGCCCGCCAGTTCCAGTTGTCCGATCAGCGCCAATTCGCGCTTGGCTTGCTGCTTCGCTTTTTCCAACAACTTCGCATCTCGCTTCGGCAG
>JAYTQD010000576.1:0-1022 GCA_043746935.1 Acidobacteriaceae bacterium
ACCAATGGTGGCCCAGCCTATCTCTTCCACAACACCGGCGGCACCAACCATAGCCTGCGCGTGAAGCTTGTCGGTACCAAATCGAATCGTGACGGCATTGGCGCAGTGGTTCGAGTTACCGCAGGCAAAGACAAGCAGAACTCGCAATCGCAGATGCTGCACAGCGGGTCCAGCTATCTTTCCCAGAGCGAACTGGTTCTAACGTTTGGTTGGGGAACACTGACGCAGGCGGACGCGGTGGAGATTCAGTGGCCCAGCGGGCAGGTGGACAAGATCACGAACGTCAGCAATGGCCAGACCATCACGGTGCAGGAAGGCAAGGGCATCGTTGCTTCGAAGCCTTACGGCAAGGGTAAGCTCTAGACGGAGTTCTTAGACCTTCACCGCTTCTTCCGCCGCGGCGTAGTGCGAGTCCACGTAGTTGTCGAGAATTTTGATGAACTCGGCGACAATGGCATCCCCGCGCAGCGTGGTGAAGAGGCGGCCATCTACGTAGACCGGGGCTTTCGGCTCTTCAAATGTTCCAGGAAGAGAAATCCCGATATTCGAGTGCTTCGATTCCCCCGGCCCGTTGACCACGCATCCCATGACCGCGAGCTTCATCTCTTCGACTCCGATATACCGGTTTTTCCAGGAGGGCATTTGATCGCGCAGATAGGTTTGAATCTGCTGCGCCATTTCCTGGAAAAATACGCTGGTTGTCCGTCCGCAACCGGGACACGCCGTCACTTGCGGCATGAAGCTGCGAATGCCCAGCGATTGCAAAATTTGCTGTCCGCACAACACTTCCTCGGTGCGGTCGCCGTTGGGCGCGGGAGTGAGCGAAACGCGGATGGTATCGCCAATGCCTTCTTGTAGAACGACGCTTAAAGCGGCTGTCGAAGCCACAACGCCCTTCATGCCCATCCCGGCTTCGGTCAATCCAAGATGCAGAGGATACTCGCAGCGTGAAGCCAGTACACGATACACGTCGATCAAATCTTGTACGCCGCTGACTTTGGCGCTAAGAATAATCTGGTCCG